>CAJUES010000024.1 GCA_910585765.1 uncultured Lachnospiraceae bacterium
GCGGAGATCTACGGCAACTTCTCGGAGCATCTCGGGCGCTGCATCTACGAGGGGCTCTATGTGGGCGAGGATTCCGAGATACCCAACACAAACGGGATGCGCAATGATGTCGTGGCAGCGCTGCGCGAGATGAAGCTGCCGGTGCTGCGCTGGCCGGGCGGCTGCTTTGCGGACGAATACCACTGGAAGGACGGCATCGGGCCGAAGGAATCCAGAAAGAAAATGATCAACACAAACTGGGGCGGTGTGACGGAGGATAACAGCTTTGGCACCCATGAGTTCTTTGAGTTGTGTGAGCAGATCGGCTGCAAGACATACATCAACGGCAATGTCGGCAGCGGAACGGTGCAGGAGATGTCCGAGTGGGTGGAGTACATGACGTTTGACGGTGTATCGCCCATGGCAGAGCTGAGGAAACAGAACGGTCATGAGAAGGCGTGGCATGTTGATTACTTCGGCGTGGGCAATGAAAACTGGGGCTGCGGCGGCAACATGACACCGGGCTACTACGCTAATTTATATAGAAGATATCAGACATTTATCAGGAATTACAACAAAGACCGTCAGATCTTCAAGATCTGCGGCGGTCCCAATGTGAACGACACCTACTGGACGGAGGAAGTGTTAAAGACCTGTTATGAGAACGCGCCGAAAGGGGCGCACGGCTTTATGGACGGGCTGTCATTGCACTATTACACGCATCCGGGCGGATGGGAAAACAAGGGCAGCGCTACGGTGTTTGACGAGAAGACCTGGTATCAGACGCTCTACAGGGCACTTTATATAGAGGATCTGATCAAGATGCACGCTGCGATCATGGATCAGTATGATCCCGAGAAGAAGATCGGACTGATCTGTGACGAGTGGGGGACGTGGTTTGACTGCGAGCCGGGGACGAATCCGGGATTTCTGTACCAGCAGAATACCATGCGCGACGCGCTCGTGGCAGGGCTCTCGCTCAACATATTCAACAAGCACTGCGACCGCGTGAAGATGGCGAACATCGCGCAGCTGATCAATGTGCTGCAGGCGGTCATCCTCACGGACGGACCCAGGATGCTGCTCACACCGACTTACCATGTATTCCATATGTACAAGTATCACCAGGATGCGGAGCTTGTGGAGAGCTACATCGACGGCGCGAAGGAGATCGGCATGGATGCCGACTATCGGGTTCCCAACCTTCAGGAGTCTGTCTCCGTTGACAAGGACGGCGTTGTGACGATCACCCTGAACAACCTTTCTGTCACGGACAGCGAGGATGTGCAGATCGCTTTTGCAGAGCTTCTGCCGGGCGAGGTGACGGCGGCGATCGTCACGAACAGGATGGACGCGTACAACACATTTGACAATCCTGACAATGTGAAGGAAGTCGAGTTCAACGACTTCAATGTGATCGACAGGGGGATCCAGTTTACGATGCCTGCGTGCAGCGTCGTACAGTTCCGTGTCAGGAAATGGGACGGCGGTATGCTATAATTATAATATCATAATAGGAAAACGATCCTGCATGGAGGGGATGACCTTGGAGACAAACGGACAGGCGGAAGACAAAAAGCACTGTATCAAGTGCCTCCTGCGCGAGATGGACAAGGAAGCCTACATGGATAATCTATACGACTACATCCGGAGACTGGATGAGGAGATCAAAGCTGACCAGGCGCTCTATGAGGAGCGCCTGTCTGTCTGTAAAGCGTGTGATTATCTCGAGGCGGGCATGTGCAGGGCGTGCGGATGCTTTGTGGAACTGCGCGCGGTGATCAGAAACAACGTGTGTTCTTATGGGAAGTGGTGAGCAATGCCCATACAGGTATAGGGAACTGTAGAAAAATAAAATTGAGATAAAATCAGAAAAACTTGGAAAAAAGTAGTTGACAATCAGGCTTCCAGGGTATATTCTATTGCCAGTAAATACTTTGAAAGTCAAAATATTTGAATATCAAAACATTTGACGCTCAAAATAAATCAAAGTGTTGAAACCGGGATTCAGATCAGAAAGAATAATCGAACGAAACAGAGAACGAAACAAAGTGAAATGAGAAGAGAAAGGATGGAGACAACATGTTAGAAAAGATTAAGGAGATCATCGAGGAGCAGCTGAACATCGAGGGCGTGGAGATCACGGAGGAGACCCGTTTCAAGGAGGATCTTGACGCGGATTCGCTCGACCTGTTCGAGCTTGTGGACGCATTTCAGGAGGAGTACGGCGTGGAGATCCCGCCCGAGGACTTAGAGCAGATCACGACCGTCGGCGCTGTCATCACGTATCTGAAGGATAAGGGTGTTGAGGCGTAATGCATGAAAACTAGGATCACAGAACTTTTGGGAATAGAATATCCGATCATACAGGGCGGCATGGCATGGGTGGCTGAGCACAATCTGGCGGCGGCTGTGTCGGAAGCCGGGGGATTGGGCATCATCGGCGCGGGCGGCGCACCGGCGGATTTTGTCAGGGAGCAGATCCGTAGTGTGAAAGAGGTGACGGACAGACCTTTTGGCGTCAACATCATGCTGATGAATCCGGAGGCGGACGCGATCGCGCAGGTCATCGTCGACGAGGGCGTCAGGGTCGTCACGACCGGGGCAGGAAACCCGTCCAAGTATATGCAGATGTGGAAGGCGGCAGGCGTGAAGGTCATTCCTGTGGTCGCGAGTGTCGCGATGGCAAAGCTGATGCAGCGCGGCGGCGCGGACGCGGTTGTCGCGGAGGGTATGGAGAGCGGCGGGCACATCGGCTCGCTCACGACGATGGCGCTCGTGCCGCAGGTGGCGGACGCCGTGGAGATCCCGGTGATCGCGGCGGGCGGCATTGCGGACGGCAGAGGATTTGCTGCGGCATTCATGCTGGGTGCAGAGGCAGTGCAGATCGGCACGCGCTTCGTGGCGGCGTCAGAGTCCATCGTACATGAGAACTACAAGGCGATGCTCATCAAGGCAAAGGATATCGACTCGGCGGTCACAGGCATGACGACCGGGCACCCTGTCAGGAGCATCCGCAATAAAATGACGAAAGAGTACCTGAGGCTTGAGAAGGAAGGCGCAGACTTTATGGAGCTTGAAAAGCTTACCCTCGGCTCGCTGAAAAAGGCTGTCGTGGAGGGCGATGTGGTGAACGGTACGGTCATGGCAGGTCAGATCGCAGGGCTTGTCAGGAAGGAACAGCCGTGCAGGGAGATCATAACAGAGATTGTTGGGCAGGGCATGGCGCTCCTCAACAGAACATATCAGGACTGATTCAGGGATCGACAAGGTGCAGCAGCCGGAACTGCTGCACCTTGTAATATGATAGTAGCAGGAAGGAATAGAGAAAGGCAGAAAATGAGCAGAACAGCATTTATTTTCCCGGGACAGGGTTCACAGTACGTGGGCATGGGAAAGGATTTTTATGATACATATGAGGAAGCAAGGAACGTCTACCGGCTTGCGGGCGAGGTGTCGGGACTTGACATGGAGGCGCTCTGCTTTACAGAGAACGACAGGCTCAACATCACGGAGTACACGCAGATCGCGATGCTCGCCACAGAGGTGGCAGTCCTGAAGGTGCTCGAGTCAAAGGGCGTCAGGGCGGACATCACGGCGGGCTTGAGTCTGGGCGAGTACGGCGCGCTGGCAGCAGCGGATGTCATGGATCTGAGGGATCTGTTTTACATTATCCGAAAGCGCGGGATCTTCATGCAGGAAGAATATCCAAAGGGCGGCGCCATGACAGCGGTGCTCGGACTTGGGAGCGATCAGGTTGAGGCGATCTGCAGCCGGACGGAGGGGATCGTGACCATCGCAAACTACAACTGCCCGGGGCAGGTCGTCATTACAGGCGAGGAGCGGGCGGTGACGGAGGCGGCGCAGGCACTGTCCGACGCCGGCGCAAAGCGCTGCGTGCCGCTTCGGGTCAGCGGTCCGTTCCACTCACAGCTGCTAAAGGGCGCGGGGGACAAGCTCGAGCGCGCGCTGCAGGACATCTGTCTCAGAGATCCTTCGATCCCGTACATCAGCAATGTGGATGCGATCGAGGTGACGGAGGCGGCGCCGGTCAAGACACTGCTGAAAAACCAGGTGTCACATTCCGTTTGCTGGCAGCAGACGATCGAGAAGATGATCGCGGATGGCGTGGACACATTTATAGAGATCGGACCGGGAAAGACGCTGAGCGGATTTATGAAAAAGATCAGCAGGGATGTGAGATGCTTGAATATAGATAAACTGGGAGATCTGGACAAGGCATTGGAGGAGTTGGGATGTTAACGGGAAAAGTAGCTCTGGTGACAGGGGCAGGCAGAGGCATCGGAAGGACGATCGCGCGCACGCTGGCAAAAAACGGCGCGACGGTCATCGTGAATTACAACGGTTCTAAGGAGAGCGCGGAGGCGGTTGTCGCAGAGATCGTGCAGGACGGCGGCAGCGCGGAGGCGATGCAGTGCAATGTGGCTGATTTCGCATCCAGCGAGACGTTCGCAAAGGCGGTTCTGGAAAAGTACAAAAAGGTGGATATCCTCGTCAACAACGCGGGTGTCACCAGGGATAACCTGATCATGCGCATGTCGGAGGCGGATTACGACGCCGTGCTCGACACAAACTTGAAGGGTGCCTTCAACATGATCAGGCATCTGGCGCGTGGCATGGTCAAACAAAGGAGCGGTAAGATCATCAACATCACCTCGGTGAGCGGTGTCCTTGGAAACGCGGGACAGTCCAACTACGCCGCGTCGAAGGCGGGGCTGATCGGACTGACCAAGAGTGTGGCGCGCGAGCTTGCGGGCAGGGGCATCAATGTCAATGCAGTCGCGCCGGGATTCATCGACACGGATATGACCAGGAGTATGACGGAGGACGCAAAAAAAGCGCTGAACAGCATGATCCCCATGGGAAAGATGGGCAGCACGGAGGACATCGCGGATCTCGTCCTGTTTCTGGCGGGTGACCACTCGGACTACATCACCGGGCAGGTGATCTGCGTGGACGGCGGCATGGCAATGTGAGACGTTTGGCGGGAAAGGAAGATGAGGATATGAAGAGAAGAGTAGTGGTAACAGGCATGGGTGCCGTAACCCCGATCGGCAATGACGTGGCATCCTTCTGGAACAGCGTCAAGGAGGGAAAGATCGGATTTGGACCGATCTCCTATTTTGACACGACGGATTACAAGTGCAAACTGGCGGCGGAGGTCAAGGACTTCAACGCTGCCGACTACATGGACAGGAAAGCCGCGCGCAGGATGGAGCCCTTCTGCCAGTTTGCCGTTGCCGCGGCGAAGGAGGCGATCGAGGACGCCGGTCTGGATATGGCGAAGGAAGATCCCTACAGGGCAGGCTGTGCGGTGGGAAGCGGCATCGGAAGCCTGCAGGCGATGGAGCGGGAACACACCAGGCTCGAGGAGAAAGGACCCTCGAGGGTGGCACCGCTGCTGGTGCCGCTGATGATATCCAACATGGCAGCCGGAAACGTCAGCATTGCCTACAACCTCAAGGGCAAGAGCATCAATGTGGTGACGGCGTGCGCCACAGGTACAAACTCGATCGGCGAGGCGTTTCGGACGATCCAGTACGGCGACGCGGATATCATGGTGGCGGGCGGAACGGAGAGTTCCATCACGCCGATCGGCATCGCGGGCTTTTCCTCCCTCACGGCGCTCTCGACCTGCGAGGATCCGGCGCGCTGCTCGATCCCGTTCGACAAGGACAGAAGCGGTTTCGTGATGGGCGAGGGCGCGGGCATCGTCGTGCTCGAGGAGCTCGAACACGCGCGGGCGCGCGGTGCCAGAATCTATGCGGAGGTTGTGGGGTACGGCTGCACGTCGGACGCATTCCACATCACATCGCCGGCGGAGGACGGCGCGGGCGCGGCGGCAGCGATGCTGTGTGCCGTGAAGGACGCGGGCGCATCCCCGGAAGAGATCACGTACATCAATGCCCACGGAACGTCGACGCACCACAACGACTTGTTCGAGACGAGGGCGATCAAGCTCGCGTTTGGCGGGCACGCCAGGAACATCAGGATCAACTCCACCAAGTCTATGGTAGGGCATCTGCTGGGTGCGGCGGGCGCCGTTGAGTTCGTAACCTGTGTGAAGGAGCTCGAGGAGGGCTATATCCACCGGACAGTCGGGCTTTCGGCGTGCGAGGAGGAGATGGATCTGGACTACTGCAAGGAGAGCAGCAGCGGGGATTTCGCGTATGCGCTGAGCAACTCGCTGGGATTTGGCGGGCACAACGCGAGCATCCTGATCAGGAGATACGCGGAGTGAGCAGAATCGTTAGAGTGAAGCAGCAGAAAATAATAAGAACAGATAAAAGGAAAAGGTGACACATATGTCAGTTTATACAGCCAGGGAGATCATGGAGATCATACCCCACAGGCATCCGTTCATGCTGATCGACACCATCGAGGAGCTTGAGGAGGGTGTCAGGGCAGTCGGGAAAAAGTGTGTGAGCTTCAACGAGCCCTATTTTGCAGGGCACTTTCCGGGGAATCCGGTCATGCCGGGCGTGCTGATCGTGGAGGCGCTGGCGCAGGTCGGAGCGGTCGCGCTGCTCGGACTGCCGGAGTGGAAGGGCAGGACAGCGTATTTTGCAGGGATCAACAAGGCGCGGTTCAAACAGAAGGTGCTGCCGGGGGACGTGCTGATGCTCGAGACGAAGATTACGAAGGTTAAAGGCCCGATCGGTGTCGGCGAGGCAGTCGCCACGGTCGACGGCAGGGTTGCCTGCAAGGCGGAGTTGATGTTTGCTATAGGAGCGTGAAAGATTTGATATCTACGTGGGCAGCGAGGAGGCTGGATGATGGAAAGATCACAACATATCAGGACTGGAAGAAGATTTCCCATGAATTTGTACAATAAGATAGAAGAAAAGCTGAAAAACAGATCGGATGACGCGCAGGAGACGGCGGAGGAGACAAAGGCGGAAAAGAAAGAGGACACAGGTCTGGTCAAGTGCCCCAGGTGCGGCAGGCAGGTGGAGCGCGCGCGCGTTGTCAAGAAAAAGTATGTGTGCTACGAGTGCGGCGGCTATTTCAGGATTAAGACCAACAACCGCATTCGCATGGTGGCTGACGCGAAGAGTTTTGAGCCATGGTTTGAGGATATGGATGTGAGCAATCCGCTCGACTATGAGGGCTACGAGGATAAGCTTGCGGCGGCGAGGGAAAAGACCGGGTTGAAGGAGGCAGTGACCGTCGGACGCTGCAAGGTAT
This sequence comes from uncultured Lachnospiraceae bacterium, assembly GCA_910585765.1. Taxonomy (GTDB): domain Bacteria; phylum Bacillota; class Clostridia; order Lachnospirales; family Lachnospiraceae; genus COE1. The sequence continues at coordinate 7,189 of CAJUES010000024.1, forward strand.
TTGGTGATGACATCGTACTCGGCGTGTGCGATTCCCGGTTTATGATGGCGAGCATGGGGCACGTTGTGGGGGAGAAGATCACAAAGGCGATCGAGCGCGCGACGCAGCTGAGGCTTCCGGTATTTCTGTTCTGCTGCTCCGGCGGGGCGAGGATGCAGGAGGGCATCGTCTCGCTGATGCAGATGGCAAAGACGGCGGCGGCGATTCGGAAACACGGCGATGCCGGGCTGCTGTACTGCACGATCCTGACGGATCCCACGACAGGCGGCGTGACGGCGAGCTTTGCGATGCTCGGCGACGTGATCATGGCGGAGCCTGGGGCGCTGATCGGCTTTGCGGGACCTAGAGTCATCAAGCAGACGATCGGACAGGAGCTTCCGGAGGGCTTTCAGACGTCCGAGTTTCTGGTGGAACACGGTTTTGTGGACGGCATTGTACTTCGCGAGAACCTGAAGAAGACGATTCACTTTCTGATCAGATCCCACCGATGCACGGGCAAAGAGGGCTATGCAAACTTCAACCCGGACACGGATTTTCAGTTTGAACTCAGCGAGGAGCTGAAGGAGCAGTCCTGGAAGTCCAAGCCGCGCAGCGCGTGGGAGAAGGTGAAGGCGGTCAGACAGGTGGAACGCCCGTCCGCTTTTGACTACATGGACAGCATTTTTGACATTTTTGTCGAGGCGCACGGCGACAGGGGCTTTGCCGACGACAAGGCGCTGATCGGCGGTATCGGGTTTATCGAGGGACAGCCGGTGACTGTGGTGGCGGACATTAAGGGAAGGGATCTCAAAGAGTGTCAGGAGAGAAACTTCGGCATGCCGCTTCCGGAGGGCTACCGCAAGGCATTGCGCCTGATGAAGCAGGCGGAGAAGTTCAACCGTCCGATCATCAGCTTTGTCAACACGTCCGGCGCGTTCTGCGGTCTTGAGGCGGAGGAGCGCGGACAGGGAGAGGCGATCGCGAGGAACCTGCTCGAGATGTCGGGACTGAAAGTTCCGGTGCTCTGCATCCTGATCGGGGAGGGCGGCAGCGGCGGCGCGCTTGCGACTGCAGTCGGAAACGAAGTCTGGATGATGGAGAATGCGACGTACTCCATCCTCTCGCCGGAAGGGTTTGCTTCTATATTATGGAAGGATTCCAACAGGGCGCAGGAGGCGAGCGAGGTCATGAACATCACCGCGCAGGACTTGAAGCGGCTCGGAGTGATCGAGCGCATTGTCCCGGAGTTTGGCGGTGCGGATCAGAAGACGGCGCCGGCGATCGGCAGCTATATGAAGGCGCACATCAAGGAATTTCTGGAGAAGTACGACGGAATGAGCGGCGAGCAGATCGCGGGAGAGCGCTATGAGCGTTTTCGGAATTTTTAGAGGAAAAGAAAATGAATGAGTTAAATATAGGCGGTCTCCGCGCGCGCATCCCCGTGATACAGGGAGGGATGGGTGTCGGCGTGAGCCTGTCCGGTCTGGCGGGAGCAGTGGCGGCGGCAGGCGGCGTGGGTGTGATATCGACCGCCCAGATCGGCTACCGCGATCCCGACTTTGGCAGATCTCCGATCGAGTGCAATCTGAGGGCAGTTGGCGTGGAAATCCAAAAGGCGCGCATGGCGGCAAAAGGCGGCATCGTCGGCGTCAACATCATGGTGGTGACAAGGCGGTATGAGGACTATGTCAGGGCGGCGGTGGCAGCGGGCGCTGACCTGATCATATCGGGTGCGGGACTTCCCATGAACCTGCCCGAGATCGCGGGCAGTGCGCGGATCGCCCCCATCGTCTCGAGCAGGAAAGCGCTGCGGGTGATCTCAAAGCACTGGAAAAAGAAATACGACAGAAAACCGGATCTCGTCGTGGTCGAGGGACCGCTGGCGGGCGGACATCTGGGATTTTCAAGGGAGGACATCGACGCGTACACGACGACAAAGGAGAAGGACTATGACGATGAGGTGCGGTCCATCATAGCGCTCGCGGACGAGCTTGAGACGCCCGTCGCGGTGGCGGGCGGCGTCTATGAGCGCAGGGATCTGGACCACTGTCTGGCGATGGGGGCAAAGGGCGTGCAGATCGCTACGCGATTTGTGACAACCGTGGAATGTGATGCATCCGACGCCTACAAACAGGCGTACATCGACGCGAAGAAGGAGGACATCGTCATCGTCAGGAGTCCGGTAGGAATGCCGGGGCGCGCGATACACAATGCATTTCTCGACAAGGTGGGCGCGGGGGAGCGCTTTATGAGAGGCTGCAGGCAGTGCATCACGACCTGCAGGCCGGACACGGCGCCCTACTGCATCACGGAGGCGCTGATCAACGCGGTGGAGGGACGGCTCGACGAGGGACTGATCTTCTGCGGGAGCAACGCCTACAGGGCGGACAGGATAGAGACCGTAGCCGATATAATGGAGGAATTTTCTCAATGACGATAAAGATAACCGGAACAGGGAGTGCACTGCCGGAAAAAATAGTGACCAATTTTGATCTGGAGAAGCTTGTGGAGACCTCCGACGAGTGGATCCAGAAGCGGACAGGGATCGCGGAGCGCAGGATCTCTGACGGGGAGACGGTGTCCACACTGGCGGCGGACGCGTGCAGAAAAGCGCTGGAGATGGCTGGGAAGAGCGCGGAGGACGTCGATCTGATCCTGGTGGCGACCTGCTCCCCGGAGCTTTTGCTGCCGTGCTGCGCGTGCCAGGTCCAGGAGCTGATCGGCGCGTCCGGGGCGGCGGCGTTTGACCTGAATGCCGCGTGCTCGGGCTTTCTGTTCGCGCTGAACACAGCGTACGCGTATCTTCACAGCGGAATCTGCCAGAACGTGCTGGTCGTGGGGAGCGAGGTGCTGTCGAAGCTTGTGGACTGGAAGGATAGGGGAACATGCATTCTATTTGGAGACGGTGCCGGCGCGGCGTTCGTGGAGGCGTCCGCGGAGGATATCGTCCGCAGCAACGGGCGCAGGGCAGGTCTGGAGTGCATGGTGCAGGGATCGGACGGCGCGAAGGGCATGGTGCTCTCCTGCGCGGAGCGCGCGGTGAACAATGCGTTCACCGCGGTGCGGCAGACAGACAGCCCGTACATCCATATGGACGGGCAGGAAGTCTACAAGTTCGCCACAAAGCAGGTTCCCGCCTGCATCCAGGAGGCGCTGGACAAAGCGGATCTTGCGGCGGACGACGTGGACTGGTTCCTGCTGCACCAGGCGAACGTGCGCATCATAGAGTCGGTCGCAAAGCGGCTGAAAGTGGATATCGCCAGATTCCCGATGAACATACACAGGATCGGCAATATGTCGTCCGCCACGATACCGGTGCTGCTCGACGAGCAGAACCGCAGCGGCAGCATCAGGGAGGGCGACAGGCTGGTGTTGTCAGGTTTTGGCGCCGGGTTGACCTACGGAGCCAGCATCCTGGTCTGGTAGACGGCATGAAGAGAAGCAGGAGGGGGTAAGGAGCATGGAGAAGACGACGAGAAGGGTGCTGAACGAGACGCTGGTGAAGCTCTTCAACAACATCATGAGCATCGAGGAGAAAGCGGTCATAACGGAGGAGTACAAGGATATCACGAACAATGATATGCATATCATAGAAGCGATCGGTATCGAGGAGCCGCGCAGGATGTCCGACATCGCAAAGCGTCTGGACGTGACCATGGGCACCCTTACCACCAACATGAACAGCCTTGAGGACAAGGGATATATCGTGCGGGAGCGGAGCACGGCGGACAAGCGGGTCGTGTTGGTCGTGCTCACCCCGAAGGGAAAGAAGGCATTTTATCATCACCGTGGATTTCACCGCGACATGATCAAGGCGATCGTCAAAGGTCTCGATGAGGATGAGATGAAGGTGATGATAAAATGTCTCCTGAACCTGAATGAATTTTTTGAGCAGTACGCGCCCGGGCAGTTCTGACAGCCCGGCGCATTTTTCAGACACGCTCCAGCGTTTTCCTCACGGCTTCGAGGTCGCGCAGCAGCGTCCCGGAATGCGCTACGGCATCCTGGTAAATGCGCTCTGCCTTGCCGTGATCCCCGTCAAACAGGGCATCGAGCGCCTGCTTTCCGTAGGCGTGGAATTGTCTGTGTTTTTCGCCCAGCTCCGTCCAGATTTTCTGGATTTCCGGGTTGGTCGGATTCATCGCATGGTAAAAATGGCCAAACCCACATTTCCTGTCATTGATCTGCAGTGGCAGGATCGTTTTTTCCCTCACGATCCGCTCCAGGTTCGTGAGCCAGTTCCTGTGCGCGTTGATCGCCTTCTCGATGTACTGGGCAAAATTCTTGTCGTCCAGCTGGTAGAAGGCGTCTCTTGTCATATTTCCCATGATTTTTGCCGATTCGTCCAGCGTGGTCTCGATCGTCTCCAGCGGCGCGACGATGTTGTTGATATCCCTGCCCTGCTCCTGCAGTTTCAGCGTGTCCTCGTGCAGGATGCCGCACTGTTTTTTGATATCCGCAGAGCGCGATTCCAGCCCGATGATGGAGCTGGTGATTTCCTCGCTCAGACCGGCCAGGGATGCGATGCTGTTTGTTATCGTTTCCAGATGTCTTCTGTTGTCCTCGTTCAGCTCCCACACATGGTTGATCTTCTGGGTGACAGTCTCCAGGGACTCGATCGTGGTGCCGACACTCCGGACACTCTTCTCGGAGGCGGTGTGGATATCGGTCACGAAATGTCCCATGTTCGCCGTCAGGTTCTGCGTCTCATCCGCAAGCTGTCTGATCTCCTCGGCGACGACGGCGAAGCCCCTGCCGGCATCGCCGGCCCGTGCCGCCTCGATGGAGGCGTTCAGTGCGAGCAGGTTTGTCTGGGAGGAGATCGAATTGATACCGGCGATCACGTTGTTCATCTGGGCGATCACGCCGGTGAGCTGGTTCATGTCCTGCTGCATCTCCCGGGAGGACTTGATCGTGTTGTCCGACAGATCCCTGGTCGCGGTCAGCTCCTGCTGTCCCTCCTCGATTTTGCGGTATACGCTGCCCGACCCCTCCGAGACCTCGATGATCGTGTGGGTCAGATCCTCGTGCTGAGTGGACACCTCGGACGAGATGGATGCGGCTTCGCCGGACGCCTGATGGATCAGTTCCGTCGCCTCGGAAACGCTGTCCGATATCTGACGGAGCATCTCTGCGTAATGGTTCAGTGACAGATCCAGGGAGCTGATCTTCATCAGGGAATCGAAGACGTTGGACATCACTTCCCCGAACTGCGACCGCCCTGCATTCAGCCGGCAGTACATTTGCTCAAGTTCGGCAGACTTCTTGTTGTAATCAGCTGCCTCGAGCGCCGAGAGTGAGGACAGCAGGTCTCTTGTTTTTGGTTTCATCAATATACCCATGACATTCCCCTTTATACGTATTGGATTTATGAATCTGATGTTTACGATTTGCGTGCTTTTATTTTACAGCAACCTGCGGGATTTTGCAAAAAAGTTATGCAAAATTTACAATAATTTTAGAGTTTAGCCAAACACGCCCGGTTGGACTTGAAACTGCGGGGATATTTGGTATAATGAATCTGTTGGAAAAGCAGCATTGTTTTCGGTCTTTGTGATGATCCGGAAATTAGTTTGCCAGGTGGACCCCAAACAGTCCATTTTGGCTGGAGGTGGAAAGTGGCGACATTTACAGTAGCGGAGTTGGCAAGTATGCTCCTCGTGAACATGGGAGATTTCAAGACTGCGAGGGGGGAACAGAAACTGTTCACAAAGGATCTGGGATCGTGTGTCGGCGTGGCGGTGCGGGATCCGCAGACAGGGGTGGGAGGACTTCTGCATGTGATGCTCCCGCATTGCCGTGCGTCACACGATGAGGGGACACCGACCGTCGCGGCAAAATATGCCGATTCGGGTCTTGACGAGATGATACAGGCTCTTGTGACGGAGGGCGCGCAGCGCAGCCGTCTGCAGGCGAAGATCGCAGGTGGAGCCCACATGATCAGAAATGCCGTGATACCGGAGAGCAGGGATATCTCCACCAGGAATCTGACGGCAGTGCGTGAGAAGCTCGAGGAGCTTCAGATACCGCTGCTCGCCGCCGATGTGGGGGATCATTTTCCGAGGACCGTCGTGTTTGAGCCGGGAAGCGGCGCATTCAGGATCCTCACGCCGGGAAGAGCGGAAAAGTGGATTTGAGAGGAGGCAGGCGTATGGAGGAGGAGAAAAGGGAACTGAACGAGATGGAGCGGCTCGAGCGGAATATTATCAAGAGTTACAACAGGCTGTTGAAGACACTGCTCGAGGAGGGGGACATGGACACCTTAGAGAAGGTGATCACCGACGAGGCGTATTGCAATAAGATGATGGACATGCACACAAGGGCACCCGAGTAGGGTGCCCTTGTGCGTGAAATAAGATGTATGGTCAGTGGTTTAAGAGTGACAGCGCAGTCTTTCTCTTGTGATGGCGGTATAAGCTCGCCGCGTGGTTGTAGAACCAGAAACCTTCCACCAGGACATGGTTGAACACACCGATCTTGCCCTTTACCGTCCCCTGGTAATACTCGCCGCCGTAGTTCGTGCCCCTCTTTTCCCGGATATATCGGATGAGCTCGGACTCGCTTGTGATATCGCCCCTGATCTCTGTGTACGCAGTGCCCACGCAGTCGGGATGGTGGGAATCGCTTCCGCCGAACATCGCCAGGCCGTACCGGGACGCAAGCTTGCGCGCTTCGGAGTTGGACTCCTGCGACTCGCATGCGTTGAACGCCTCGAGAAAGTCAAAATGCCTCATGATGTCGGGATTGCGCTTGTAGGCGCGCGTGCGGGTGATGCTCAGATGGCGCTCGCCGCACGGATGTGCCGGACCGAGGATACCGCCGTGCCTGTGCACGACATCCTGGAGCACCCGCACTGGAAGACCGCGGCATTCCATCAGGAGCAGTTTCACATTTTCCGGCAGGATCACGAGTATGTGCCCGGCGTCGATCGTGTCGTATTCGATCCCTTTCAGGACGACAAAGGAGTCGATCCTGCCCTTTAAGTGATCGCGGTATGTACGAAAACCGTTGTAGGAATCATGGTCTGTGACAAGCATGCCATGAAAGCCTTTGGATTTTAGAAGCTGAATGTATTCGGAAATCGGTATCTTTCCGTCCATAGAACCTTCCTTTGTGTGGCAGTGCATATCAAATCTCATCACAGATAACTCCTCCATCTCATCGCGGGATTTCAAAATGAACAAAACAAAACGGGAGCGCTGACGATCCCTTCCTAATTTAGTGTACTAAAAATATGGGAAATAATCAAACATCAATTTATGGAAAACGGATAAAATATTTTATAAAAATTTTGTGAAGAAATTGTGAATCATTTCAGGCTGATTTTTGCCGATATGCGGACCGGACAGGCATACAGGGAAAATTGCACATAGAAATGCATTTTTGCGGACGGTTTGCGTTCAGAATCCATAAAAGATATTGTCGGAAAAATACAATTTTTAAGACTTTATGAAGATTACTTAAAGATTTGCATTTATAAGTTGACTTTACAATCTGTATAATCTATAATGATGAACTTAGAAAGAAACAAAGGGTTCATTATGGAGGGGAATATTGTGAAAGAGAAAGCATTCCGTATCGGCAGGAGGACATCAGAGCTCGTCCTGCAGTACAAGTCACTGGCGGTCATGTCGGTGTATGCAGTTGTTTATCTCATTGCCTTTTACTATCTGGAGCAAAGGGATGTGGCAGTGCATGAGATTGGCATGGAGATTGACGGATATATACCGTTTTGTGAGATCTTTATCGTTCCGTACCTGTTGTGGTTTGCGTATGTGGCGCTCACGGTCGTGTTTCTGTGTATCAGGGACAAGGAGGAGAGCGACAGGCTGGTAGCGTTCCTGATGGCGGGTATGACGATCTTTATCGTTGTGTCGGCTGTCTTCCCGAACGGACACAACCTCAGACCGAAAGTTTTTGCGAGAGACAATCTGTTCATCGATCTGATCAGGCATCTGTATGCCACGGACACGCCGACCAACATACTGCCGAGCATCCATGTGTACAACTCTGTCGCGATCATGATCGCAGTGTGGAGAAGCAGATGCTTTGCGGGGCACAACATTTTCAAGGCACTGATGCTCGCGCTCGGCGTCAGCATCATATGTTCGACAGTGCTGATCAAACAGCATTCCATGCTCGATGTGCTGCTGGCGCTCATGCTCTCGGCGGTGATGTACTCTGTCTGCTACAGAAGGTCGGCGGCAGGGGAGAAACATGTATTTACGGCAAGGCTCAAATAAAAAACAGCTCCGCAGGGAGCTGTTTTTTTCTACTCGATACATGCATTTTCAGAAGTATGGACCATGATATGGGTAATGCTGTCGTAATTTTTCTCTGGCACGATGAAGACCTTGCGTCCGCTCGACAGGGAGAGGGCAACAGCCTCACTGCCGCTGTTGATCTCGTCGCACAGTTCGTCGAAATTGTTCTTTAGTGTCGTGAAATCCGTTTCTCTTACTAAATCCTTCATATGGGAATCCTCCTAATTCCTTTGGCAATAAATATGTTGCGTGTTGAACAGTTCCTGAGCTACTTGTCTATATAAATAGATATAAAAGTTACAGAGAAATGCTGTTACTAACAGTATCGACAGTTTTTTGGAAAAATATTATATCGATTTCGATAAATATGTATTATTTTAACACAATTTTGCCTGTCCGGTTCAAATTATCGAAATTCAGTGTCTCGAAGGAACAAATCCCTCGAAGATGAACAGGTCAAAACTTCTTGATACCCTGTCGAGCTCCTCCTGTGAGCGGACAGTCCATGCGACGCTCAGGCTCTTGTAGAATTTCCGGCATATATTTCTGGAGAGCTCATCCTTGTGCTTGCAGTTGTAGGCGATGAAGTCGGGTGACGCATAGCAGTTGCCGATCAGATGCGACAGCAGGAAGTACGGGATGTTGAGCTTCTGCTTTGTGAAATCCTCGGAGAGCTGTCCGCGGACGATGTGGGGTCTGTGTTTTTTGTACCAGCGCACAGCCAGCGGATGAAATGATTCGATACAGTACAGCCCTTTATAATCGGAAAGGATGCCGTCGCAGATGCGGCACAGCTTGTCAGCGTTTTTCTCGACTTTGTACTCTATGATCAGCGGAACCCTGCCGTCGACCATTTTCAGGATATCGGCAAAAGCGGGGATGCGCTCGTCGGTCCCGAGCAGGCGCAGCTGCTGCAGTTCCTCGTATGTGTAATCCCGCAGATAGCCCCGGACACCGCACATGCGGCTGAGCGTGTCGTCGTGAAAGACGACAGGGACATCGTCCCTGGTGAGGTGCACGTCAAATTCGATGCCGTAGCCAAGGTCTGCCGCCCGCTTGATGGCGGTGTATGAATTTTCGGGAAGCTTTTCGGATAAGTCCTCCCCCGGATCCGCATCCGCCTGCCCGGATTCCGCATACTGTGCGCGGCTGCATCTGATATTCCTGAGTTTCTGGATCGTTGGATTCATGTTGTGCAGTCCGCGATGTGCGTACATGTGACCGAAAAAGGGCTTGTAATCCGGCCGTCCATAGATGCGCGGCTTGATGGATATCAGATATAGGACCGAAACGGTGACAAATGAAATAATGATCTCTGCTATGGTAAACAATAATCCCATCATAACGTAAATGACCTCCCTACATTCCTATAATACGCGCTTTGGAAGCATTTGTAAACAGATAAAGTGAATAATAAGAATAATAAAAGTAATGTGAAGATTTTGTTAGAATTATTGTGTTTTGTCCCGTTTTGTTATAATATATATAAAGATATCTGTGGATCAGGATCAAATTATGGAGAGAGGATAACCGGCATGAAAAAGAGAATACTGGCGTTGTTGATGGCGTCCGTGCTGACCCTGCAGCTTGCGGGGTGCAATACCAAGGATGCGGGTACGGCAGGAAAAGAGACACAAAGCAGTATCAAGGATCAGTTTAACAGTGCGAGAGAGGAAAGGGAGAACGCGGGGGATACCGCCTCTGAGCAGGACACGCAGACACCGGAGTCCGATGCCGGCAGGCAGGATGCGGATGACGAGGGCACTGAGGTACGCTACCAGGATGATTATTATGAGTTTGTCAATCAGAATCTTCTCTCAAAGATCGAGCTTGCCGCGACAGACGCGCACTGGGACTGGTTCGGCGAGCTGAACGCTGTCGTGAGCTCGGAGATGGAGGATATCATCGACGAGCTGGCGGGCGACGGCAAAACGTACGAGAAGGGCAGCTCTGAGCAGAAGATCAGGGACATGTACGAGTGTGTGACGGACATGGAGAACCGCAACGAGACGGGGCTTGGTCCGCTGAAACCGCATATGGACAGCATACGCAGCGCCTCGAGCATCGATGAGTATGTGGACGCGCTGGCACACCTGAGCGGTGAGTTCGGGTTCAGCAGCATAGTCGGCGGCTACAACATCATGCAGGACAAGGCGGACTCGAGCCAGTACGCGGTCTACATGATGTACGCGGACACCCTCATCGGCAAGGAGTACGTCGAGGGCGAGAACACGCAGGAGTACATGGATCTGTACCTGGACTACATCAGCAATATGCTGATGGAGTTTGGCATGACGGCTGACGAGGCGGCGCAGAGCACGGATTCCATCGAGGGGCTGCTCCGGGATATCTGTGCGTCGACGCTGACGACGGAGCAGCTCTACGACCCGGCGATGACCTACAATGTGTACACGGCGCAGGGGCTGCAGGAGCTGTTCTCCAACGTCGACGTGCCAAAGATGCTGCGGACGCTCCGCATCGAAGGGCAGGACAAATACATCGTGATGGATGTGGAGCAGGCAAAAAAGATCAATTCACTGCTTCAGGAGGAAAATCTGCAGGCGCTGAAAGACTACTCGACGTTTGTCATGCTCAACGACACAGCAAAGTACGCCAACGCCAATTACGCCAGGCTCAGCGACGATATGAAAAACGCGCTTTACGGGATCACCGAGAGCTGGGGCGACGAGAAAACGTGGAAGAATCTGACGCAGGATATGCTCCCGTGGGATTTCGGCATGATCTACGTGAAGGAGCATTTCTCCGCCGAGGATAAGGCTGCGGTGGAGGAGATGATCGGTCAGATCCTGGAGGAGTACGAGGTGATCATCAACAGGCAGGACTGGATGAGCGACGCGACGAAGAAGAAAGCGATCCGCAAGCTCGAGACGATGCAGGTCAAGATCGGTTATCCGGACAGGTGGCCGGCGGCGCGCGACATGATGCAGGTGACGCCTGTCTCGGAGGGCGGAAGCCTCCTGTCGAATCTGCTGGTGAGCATGCAGGTTGCGATCGATGACAGCCTGAACAAACTCGGGCAGAAGGTAGACCGCTCGGAGTGGGATGTGACACCGCAGACGATCAACGCGATGTATGACCCGCTGAACAATGAGATCATATTTCCCGCGGCGATCCTGCAGGCACCGTTCTATGACAGTGACAACAGCTACGGCGCGAACCTGGGCGGGATCGGCTTTATCATAGCGCACGAGGTCAGCCACGCGTTCGACTCCAGCGGCGCGCTCTACGACGAGTACGGCAACTACAACGTGTGGTGGACGCAGGAGGAGCTTGCCGAGTACAAGAAGATGTCGGAGTCCATTGTGGACTATTACAGCGGGTACGAGATGATGGGTGTCAAGGTGAACGGCGATCTGACGCTGATGGAGAACATTGCGGATCTCGGCGCGCTGACCTGTATCACATCGATCATCGGCGATGACGCGAAAGCGCTCGACGAGGCGTTCGGACAGATGACCTACAACTGGGCGAGCGAGGACACGGCAAGCTTCATGATGTATCTGCTGAACACGGATACGCACTCGCCGAACAAGGTGCGCGTCAATGCGGTGCTGAGCTCCTGCGATGCCTTCTACGAGATCTATGATATCAAGGAGACAGACGGGATGTACGTGGCGCCCGAGGACCGGGTAGGGATCTGGAAATAGTGTTGTCAGGGTTACAGTTCAGTCCAGGACTTCGCACTGCGCTGCGAAGTCCGTGAGAGGGCCTGGTGGCCTGGATGCACCAGACCAACCGCGAAGCGGTTTTTGCATGGCACGATGCCTGTAACAGGAAATCGAAGGCTGAACTGCTACTTGTCAGGAAATGGATGAGGGGAAAAGGTATGGGACAGACAAAAGAACTGGTTTTGAGACTGGCGGGTGCGCTGACGGCAGCGGCTCTCGCCGTCTGTGCCGCGCCGTCGTGCGGGGTGAACAGGCAGCTTCTAAAGACATACGCGGCAGAGTTCACTGTCACGGAGAACAAGGCAGTGCTCTACAGCAACGACAAGACGAAAGTGTATAAGCAGCCGGATGTCAACTCGGAGGTGGTGACGGTCATCGCGCCGGACATCCCGGTCAACGTGACGGGGATCACATCCAACGGTTGGTTCCGGATATCCCTGAACGGCACCTACTACGTGATGGGGGAAGGGCTGGTGTCCAGGAACGCGGGCACCGCCAACTCGGTGGTGACGGGCTCGGACATCAAGGCGCTGACGAAGGGAACCTTTTCCTTCTACAGAAATCCGGAACTTGGCGACTTTGACGCGGACGATGTCGAGGACATGGACGAAAATACATATATCAAGTATCTTGATTCCTTCCTGATGGGGTATGCGATGCTGGACAGCTGCATCCTGCAGGACAGCGGCAAACTCCTGAAGGAAGTGTACGAGAGCGAATCGAAGGTGGACAAGAAGGTAGCCGGCATGACGATGCAGGCGTATCTGATCAACTACCGCAACAATTATCTCAGCGACAGCCTGGCGGGACCGTTCCGCAGTGACAGGGATCTGAAACTGGCATTGAACCGGGCGATTCGGTACGATATCGAGAAGTTCGGGACGGTGTACAGAAATTCCAGCGTGGGGAGCGACGAGTCGAAGGCGAAGAAGGCGATGGAGCGCATCGTGAATGAGATGAAGGCGGAGCAGGGTGTTTCCTTCACGTGCCGCATGGAGTATGGCGATTACAAGACGAACGACGGCAGTGAGGGCAAGGGGTGGATCATAGAGTTTACCAAAAAGGATTAAGCGATGAATCAGAACGAACATTTTGTATGTGCAGACAGTGAGGGATATTTCTATTGCAGGGCAGTGGATGCTTTTTTGAATGTCCGGAAGGAGCAGCATGTGTGCGGCCGCGGCTGCCCTTATTACACTGGGAAGGCGCAGTATGCCGACGGGGAGTTCGTGTGCCGCTACGACGACGGAAAAGGGATGGATGAGCCAGCCCTTTTTCCGTCTGTCGAGGGGTTGGATGAGCGCCTCTACAGGGCGTACGCGTACGCGGCGAAGGCGCACCTGGGACAGTACAGGAAAAAGACAAGGATTCCGTATTTCACCCATATCATCACGACCATGAACTACGCGCTGGAGCTCACGCAGGACATCGAGGTGCTGCAGGGAGCGATCCTGCACGATACGGTGGAGGACACCTGGGTGACGTTCGACGATCTCAAGAATGAGTTCGGTGAGCGGGTTGCCCGGCTTGTGGAGACGGAGACGGAGAACAAGCGGCGCGATATGCCCGCCTCCCAGACGTGGGAGATCAGGAAGCAGGAGGCGATCGCGCATCTGCGCAGCGCCGCGCCGGATGCGAAGCGGATTGTCCTTGCGGACAAGACCGCCAATCTTGAGTCAATTGCGAGGGAACAGCACTGTCTGGGGGTTGAGATCTGGGACAAGTTCAACCAGCCGGACAAGGCAAAACAAGAGTGGTATTTCAGGGCGGTCAGGGAACAGCTTGCGGAGTTTCAGGACACGAGCGTCATGAAAGTGTATGACGGTTATCTGGACATTTTATTCTGATGCCGCTGCAAAATCCTCCAGCGTGCGGAACGTGTAGCCCATCTCCTCCCACCTGGACAGCAGTTCGTCGAGGATCTCGCCGTTGGTCTGGGAAGTGCTGTGCAGCAGGACGATGGCGCCCGGGTGGATGCGCCCGACAAGCTTCTTGAAGGCTTCCTCCCGTGTCGGCTGCTGGTCCTGATACCAGTCGACATAGGCAAGACTCCAGAAGAAGGTGTGGTAGCCCATCTCCTTTGCCATCTGCAGATTGGCGGTGTTGTATTTTCCCTGCGGCGGGCGGTAGAAGGGGGCCAGCTCCGTGCCGGTGATCTCCTTGAACAGCGTCTCCACATCGCGCATCTCCTTCTCGAACGACTCCTTCGAGGCGATGGAGGACATATCCAGGTGGTGGTAGGTGTGGTTGCCCACAAAGTGCCCGTCAGCGACCATCTGTTTCACGAGATCCGGCGCGGATTCCAGATAATGCCCCACCACGAAGAAGGTGGCAGGCACATTGTGCTTTTTGAGCGCATCCAGGATCGGCTGTGTGTTCCCGTTTTCATACCCTGCATCAAAGGTCAGGTAGATCACTTTTTCCGTGCTGTCGCCCACGTAATGGGCGTCGTACTGCTGCAGCTCCTCCGAGGTGGCGTTTCCGGTGGGCTGGCTGCCCTCCTGCCCGAAACCGAGTCCCCAGTTTGCGCCTGACACGCTCCCGGAGGCGGGGATCGCACGCCCGTCGATCTTTTCGTATTTGATATATGCGATGCCTCTGCCTGCCAGAAATGCGGCGGCCAACAGCGCGGTCAGAAGCACTGCTTTTTTCAGGTTTGTCTTGGTCTTGATGTTCATTTTCAGCCTCATTTCACTGTTTCGATAGGGTTCTTAATAAAGAATATTTTCCACGCAGAAAAAAATGCCAATATTTATACAAAAATTAGAAATTTAATCAAATAGGACAATGACTTTTGACAAAAAAGTGTGTATGATAGGAGTATAGTGAACGATATCATATAGAATATGGAGGCGGCAGGAATATGAAGAAAAAGGCATGTGTATCCCTTGATATGACAATGACAGGACATGTATTGAACCTGATGATCAAAAAGCGTGGTTATACGGTCAGCGAGATCCAGAAGGAACTTGGGCTGTCGTGCCCGCAGCCGATCTACCGCTGGATCAATGGGCAGACGCTGCCGTCCATCGACAATCTGTACAAACTGAGCACGCTGCTGGAAGTGCATATGGAGGATCTGATCCTGCCGAGGCAGGATGAGGTGTGGGTGGTGTACAGGCGTCAGAATCCGAACCGGATCAGGCGTCTCGAGACGTATCGCAGGCGGTATTTCGGGAAGGGCGGCGACCGGACAAGACGAGGCGGACACTATGACCGATAACATACATAAAGTTATGATAACGGAGAAGGACGAGGAGGCGGCGTACTACGCAGCCAGGCAGATCCCCTACATTGTCTGGCTGAACGAGAGGAACCGGGAACAGCGCTTTCCGAGCGGTTCATACTGCGTGGAGAATCTGAGCGATATCGATGCGCGGTATCTCGACAGGGTGTACAGGCGTTTTTATGACATTCCGTGGGATATCTCGGAGACGCGGCGGTTGAAGATCCGGGAGATCGCGGTGGACGATGTGCCGCAGCTGTATGAGCTCTACAGTGATGCGAGCGTCACGCGGTTTATGGAGCCGCTCTTTGCAGATCCCGAGCAGGAGATCCTCTACACCAGAGAGTACATCAAAAACGTGTATGGGTTTTACGGCTACGGCATGTGGGTGCTCGAGAGCAGGGACAGCGGACAGATCATAGGGAGAGCCGGACTCGAGTACAAGGAAGGCTTCGAGGGACTCGAGCTGGGTTTCATGCTGGGAGTGCCGTACCAGCACAAGGGGTACGCGTATGAGGCGTGCAGTGCGATCCTCGCCTACGGGATCAAGGAACTCGGGCAGAGGGCATACTGTTCTTTTGTCAACGAGGACAATGCTGCGTCGATCCGTCTGTGCGAGCGGCTCGGATTCGCGCCGCGGGACAGGACGAAATTGAGCGGGATCAACGCCGACGGAACGATGGTGGAAAAGGAATATATACAGTATGTCTATCATGCAGACGATAAAAAGCCTTGACACTGGAAAAATATGGTGGTAATATAAAGTCCATGAAGCGAAGGCGCTACGGGAGATACTCCCTTAGCGCCTTTTTTCATGCACAGGGGAGATACACTTCCCCTGCTCGATTCTGATTGGGAAGCTGGAAAAGGAGGAGATTATTATGACAGAGTTACAGGGATTGCTGGAGGCCGTAAACGGTGAGATTTACGGTGTATGGTTTTTGATCGGCGCCGCGCTGGTATTTTGGATGCAGGCGGGGTTTGCCATGGTCGAGGCGGGATTCACCAGGGCAAAGAATACGGGAAACATCATCATGAAAAACCTGATGGACTTCTGCATCGGCACATGCACTTTCATTTTGGTTGGTTTTGGCCTGCTGCTCGGCGAGGATCTGCTGGGATTGATCGGAAAACCAGGTTTTGATATTTTTACGGACTATGCGGATTTTGACTGGTCAAACTTCGTATTCAACCTGGTGTTCTGTGCGACGACGGCGACGATCGTTTCCGGAGCCATGGCGGAGAGAACGAAGTTTCTCTCGTACTGCGTATATTCGGGTGTGATCTCGGCGCTGATCTATCCGATCGAAGCGCATTGGATCTGGGGTGGCGGCTGGCTCGCACAGATGGGATTTCACGATTTTGCGGGTTCCTGCGCGATACATATGGTGGGCGGCATCAGTGCACTGATCGGTGCAAAGATACTTGGTCCCCGCATCGGAAAGTTTACAAAGGATAAGCAGGGAAATGTCACGAGAGTCAATGCGTTTCCCGGCCATAACCTCACGATCGGGGCACTCGGCGTATTTATCCTGTGGCTTGGCTGGTACGGATTTAACGGTGCGGCTGCGACAAGTCTGCCGGAGCTTGGCTCTATATTTGTGACGACAACGATTGCGCCGGCGATCGCGACAGTCGTCTGCATGGTCTTTACATGGATCAGGTATGGCAAGCCGGATGTGTCCATGTGCCTCAATGCCTCTCTTGCCGGTCTCGTGGCGATCACTGCAGGATGTGATGTGACGGATGCCTTTGGTGCGATTGTGATCGGAGCTGTAGCCGGACTTCTGGTGGTATTTGGCGTGTGGCTGCTCGATCACAGGCTGCACATTGACGATCCGGTCGGCGCGGTGGCGGTTCACTGCATGAATGGTATTTGGGGAACGGTTGCCGTCGGATTTTTTGCGACGGACACAGCACCCGCATTTGCAAGGGGATATGGCGATGGTGTGGCATTTGGTGCAAACCAGATCTGCGGGACAGGACTTTTCTACGGCGGCGGATTCAGATTGCTGGGAGTGCAGCTGGCAGGCATGTTCAGTGTGATCGCGTGGACGGTGGTCACGATCACGATTACATTTCTGGTGATCAGAGCAGTTTTTGGTCTTCGCGTCAGCGAGGAGGAGGAGATCATCGGTCTTGATGCCACGGAGCATGGTCTGCCGTCCGCGTATGCAGGATTTTCCATGATGGACATCTCGAACAGCATGATCATGGAGGAGAACGAAAACACGCAGCTTGGATCTGATGTCTATGAGGAGGCGACCGAGGTACAGAAAAACGCGGCGGTCAAGGTTGCCCAGGTTCCGGTTTCCTCGGCATCCGGTATCTACAAGGTCGTCATTATCGCGAAGCTGTCGAGGTATGACGTGCTCCGCAAGGCGATGAACGATATCGGCGTGACGGGGATGACAGTGACGCAGGTCATGGGATGCGGGATCCAGAGGGGAGCGGGCGAGAAGTACCGCGGTGCGGAGATCGACGCGACATTGCTCCCGAAAGTCAAGGTTGAAGTGGTGGTATCCGCGATACCTGTCGAGAAGGTGATCGAGTCGGCGAAGAAGGTGCTCTATACCGGACATATCGGCGATGGCAAGATCTTTGTGTACAATGTGGATAAAGTGGTCAAGATCCGCACAGGTGAGGAGGACATCGCCGCACTCGCGGATGTTGAATAGCGGCAAATGCGCCGGGCAAACGTCAGTCTTGCCGGCATGTATTCGCGCAGGGATGCGCATAAAAGAACCCGAAGAATATTCTCCGGGTTCTTTCTGATAGACCGCCTGTATCAAATAATGGTCTCGATGGAGATGTTCTTCTGGCTTGAGAGCTGCAGCATGCTCTGGTAATAGGATTTCTGCAGATCGATGATCTCGTTGTTCTCCGTGCGAACGACCGGCCTGGAGTAATTGTCGGGGTTGATGAAGATCACATTGCCCTCCATGCCGTTGCTGAGCGTGACCCTGTGATTGAGATAAGCGTTTGACACATTCTCGAGGAACGTGAGGATAAACTTGATCTCGTACTTCTGGATGCCGTCATCCTCGAAGTACTTTATGACCGAGAAAGGGCACATTGCCGCGCGGTACACCCGCTCGCTCGTCATGGCGTCAAAGATATCCGCGATCGTGACGATCTTGGAGAACCTGTCGATGTCATCGCCCTTCAAACCGTATGGATAGCCGCTGCCGTCGCATTTTTCATGGTGCATCAGCGCGGCATTTTTGACGGGCTCGGGGATGCTGCTGTAGCGTCCCAGCAGATGGAATCCCTCGGTAGTATGCGTCTTTATGATCTCAAATTCATCGGGTGTCAGTTTGCCGGGCTTTCGCAGGATCCCGGCAGGGAGCATGAATTTCCCGACATCATGGAACAGCCCGCAGGCGGTAGCCATCATCTGGTCCGTCTCGGAGAAGTGGAGCCAGCGCGAAAGGATATTGCAGATCAGCGCGACATTGATGCAGTGGTTGCACACGGAATCTTCGGTATTGTGCATGTTCAGGAGCATGTCAAAGACACTGACCTCCTGCCTGTCCTGGTACAGCAGAGCCATGGTTTCCTTCAGCAGCTCGTTTGTGCGGAAAGGCTCGTTGCGGTGCAGCGATTTCATGAGGTTTGCCTCGTAGTGCTCCGCGCACCGCACATAGCCCTGATAAAAGCGCTGGAACTGTGCGTTTCCTGCCGGAGCCTCCGCCGCGGTGGAGGCATCCTGCGTCAGGACTGCCGGGCCTGTCATCGGCGTGGACAGATCCACGATAAAATCGTCCTCTATGTATGCATAATATATGGAATATCCTTCCAAACGTGATATAATATTTTCTGTGAGTATGATGCCCTTTGGAACGATCGTCACATGATCGTAAGAAACGATCTCCGCGGCTGTTATCATACCGGGTGTCAGTGCAGCGATGGGAATTTGTCTCATAAAGCGCTCTCTTTCTGGAATACAGTGATTTGAATATTCTATTTTTATTCTAGCGGGTTTCGAAAAAAATGTCAAATAAAAGGAGGTAACTATATGAAAAAGTACACCAATATCCACAAATTGTCCGATAATAAGTTCCTGAATCTGTTTCATCTGGATGCGCTGACGGACAGCGGGCGTCCGTTCGACTACTTCTTCGTCTCGAGGAGGAAGGCGGACAATATCAAGCTTCTGACCGGGGACAGCGCGGCGGAGGGTGTCGTCATCTATCCCGTTCTCAGGGAGGATCCGGAGAAGATCGTGCTGATCCGGCAGTACCGCTATCCCCTGGGGGATCACCTGTACGAACTTCCGGCCGGCCTGATCGACGAGGGGGAGACGCCCGACGCGGCCGCGGTGCGGGAGATGAAGGAGGAGACAGGGCTTTCCTTTGAGGTGTATGCAGGCGGTGACGGGGCGTACCGCAGACCGTTTTTTATGGGGGCAGGATTTACCGACGAGAGCTGCAACGCAGTCTTTGGCTATGCCAGCGGCACAGTCAGCCGCGACGCGCTCGAGGACACCGAGTCCATACAGGTACTGACTGCGGATAAAAGGGAGGTGCGGCGCATCTTAAGGGAAGAGAAAGTCTCGATCAGGGCGGCGTATCTGCTCATGAATTTCCTGCACGCGGACAGGGAGGCGCCGTTTGCTTTTTTGCAGTGATAAAAATACCTGGTTAAAATAATACCCGATATTGCAAATGGGCTGTCGGGCGCGCGGAAAAAGGGTATGTGTGCACGGAATGTCGAAATTTGTCAAAATGAAGGGAACGATGAAAGCTGCGGGCATGCGCTTTTGGAAAGAAATGTATTTCCGGGCGCTGATGCGGTGAAGGAAAAGATTCACTTTGGACAGGCTGCGGAAGCGGGCAGAAATATATAAATATCTGGCGTTATGAATTAAATATCCTGTGCGGTGTGCTACACATCACGAAGAGCTTTGAATTGTATATGAAATGTTGATATATTTTATATTTAATTAAAGTTTATGTGTTCATTTCGAAAAAAGTGTGGTATGATAATACAAGAGTATCAAAAATGATGAAGGAAAGATTCCTTGAGTTTAGACCGGCTTTTGCCGGTACGACAAGAAGTAACCGTTATGGAATTGATTTTTCATAGCGGTTTTTATGCGCAGTCCCGCGCATGAGAAATTTTTTAAGGGGATAGGCAGAAGGAAGAGGGGGAACGAATGAAGAAGGTAACGATACAGGATATTGCAGCTGAGATGGGGCTTAGCCGCAATACTGTGGCAAAGGCACTGAACGGAGGTCTTGTCTCTCCGCAGACAAGACATGCAGTCGTGCAGAAGGCGTGGCAGATGGGGTACGCCAAACTGGATGAGAATCTTGTGGAGGAGGTCAAATCGACATACCGAAGGGCAAACACAGGAACAATACTGGTGTTATTTAATCATATGCAGTCCACGTTCTGGACGAGAGCGCTCGCCGGCATCAGCAGCGCGGTGAACGATGAGGGATACCGCATGCAGCTCCATGTGGTGGACGACAAGGATAAGGACGGTGAGGCGACAGGCAGGCTGATCGCGGACGACGTGAAAGGGATTATCTTCCTGAGTGTATTTCCGGCAAAGTTTGTCAAGGGGATCGGGCGCAAGAAACTTCCGGTCACATTTTTCAACAGTCCCGTCAACGCGCAGGAGTATATCAGGATCGGGGATGTCATCAATGTGGAGGGATTTTATTCCATGAACGCACTGACGGACTACGTGATCAGGCAGAAGGGATGCACAAAGTTCGCATACATAGGATTCGCGGAGGGATCGCGCATGATACAGGCGAGGTATCTGGGATTTCTGAATGCGTGCAGCCAGAATCACGTCCAGCTGGATGACCGTCTCCAGTACACCTGTCCGGCGAACAGTGTCGGTTACAGCTATGCCATGGTTGAGGAGGTTGTCAAGAACATGCCCTACATACCGGAGGCGATCGTCTGCGAGGACGACGACGTGGCAAAACATGTGTCGCTCGCACTGCTGCAGCGCGATCCGCATGCCGTGAAGCGCGTGGTGATCACGGGCTTCAACAATACCCTGGAGACGGATTTCTTCAAGAAGGATATCCTCACGGTGGAAGTGCGCATCGAGGAGATGGGCAGGCGCCTTGTGAAATCGGTGATCGACAAGGTGAAATGCCCGACGATGGATGCGGCTTTCACGACGATCGCGACATATCCGAAGATCTAAGTTGCTGTTCACGCCCAACTAATTCCGACACAATTTTATGTAGTGAAGGCGTAAACAGCAGCCCATTTGCACACAAAATGCTAAAGTGCAGGCATTTTGACGCACGCTTTTCACTACTTTTATTGACGAGTGAACAGTAACGATCTAAATTTATTTTACCTGAATTTTCATAATATCCGATGACAATATGCAAAATACGTGATATAATTTCGATAGCCGTTTAACGTAGTAATGAAAACGATGATTTTATGAAAAGTGAGGTTTTACCTATGGATTACAGAATAGTGTCTGACGGCTCCTGTGACCTGCCGCCGGAGCTCTGCAGAGAGAAGGGAGTGACGGTAGTCCCCTTCTATGTCTCCTTTGACAGTGAGCATTATATGCGGGAGATCGCGGATATGCCGATCCGGAAATTTTACGAGCAGATGGTGGCGGATCCGACGACGTTCCCGAAGTCTTCCATGCCCTCGGTGCAGGATTATGTTGACGTGTTCGAGCCGATCGTGAAGGAGGGGAATGCGGTCATCTGCATCTGCATCACGACGAAGTTCAGCGGCTCCTTCCAGTCGGCGATGAACGCGAAGGAGATGGTTCTCGAGAGCTGTCCGGATGCGAGGATCACTGTCATGGATTCCACGATAGATACTGTCCTGCAGGGACTCTTTGTACTCGAGGCTGTCCGGATGCGGGAGGCGGGGGTTGCGTACGAAAAGGCGGTCGAGGCGTTAGAGTCGATCAAGGGCACGGGACGGATCTTCTTTACCGTCGGGAATATAGATTATCTCAAGCACGGCGGGCGCATCGGCAAACTTGCGGGGCTTGCAGGATCCGTGTTGGGCATCAAGCCGCTGATAACGCTGAAGGAGGGAGAGATCTTTCCCTCGGGCGTGTCGAGAAGCCGGAAGAAATCGCTTGAAAAAGTGTACGAGCTTCTGTGGCAGTATCTCCAGGAGGTCAACGCGTCGTCCGGCGAGTACAGCATCTGTGTGGGTTACGGCTATGACATCGCGGAGGCGGAGGCGTTTCGGAAGGGAGCGGTCAGCTTTCTGAATGAAAAGGGGTACGCGGTCGCGGATGCGGATCTGCAGAAATACCAGATCGGTGCGACGATCAGCGTTCACACAGGACCGTACCCGCTGGGGTTCGGCGTGCTCAGGAAGAGCCCGGTCAGTTGAGCCGGGCAAGGATCGGGTGAGAGAGAAGCAGAGGAAGGAGAAAAGGACAGATGGCAGTATACAGTCTTGAAAATGCACAGATCAGCATCTGCGTGGACACATCCGGCGCAGAGCTCAGATCACTGAAAAATACCGCGACCGGCACGGAATACATGTGGGATGCGAAGCCGGAGTACTGGAAGAGGACTTCGCCGGTGCTGTTTCCGATCGTGGGAACTTTAAATAACGGCAGTTATCGATATGGCGGAAGCGTGTATGCGATGTCGCAGCACGGGTTTGCGAGGGATATGGAGTTCGAGCTGCGGGAGCAGACGGCAGATGCGATGCGGTTCGTGCTGCGGGCGACGGAGGAGACAAAGGCGAGATATCCTTTTGATTTCGAGCTGGAGCTTGGCTACAGGCTTGACGGAAACGATCTGGTCGTATCGTGGAAAGTGACAAACCGCGACAGCAAAGAGATGTATTTCAGCATCGGCGGCCATCCGGCATTTTTGTGCCCGGTCGGCGGCAGAGGTGCGCAGACGGATTACCAATTGGCGTTTGACGCGGATGATACAATAACATCCGGTATTATAGGTGCTGACGGTACACTTTCAGCGCGCACGAAAACGTATGCGCTGACGGACGGAAAGATGGATATCACGGCGGATCTGTTTGACGAGGACGCGCTGATCATCGAGCATGACCAGGCGCACAGGGTGTCGCTGTGCGACCCGGATGGGGAGCCTTATCTCACCGTTCGATTTGACGCACCGCTCTTTGGCGTGTGGTCTCCCGCAAAGAAGAACGCGCCGTTCATATGCATCGAGCCGTGGTACGGCAGGTGTGACCGGGAGACATTCGAGGGGGATCTGTCCGAGCGCGAGTACGGCAATGCGCTTGCACCGTCGGAGACATTTTATGCAGAATATACGGTGACTATCGAGCGGTAGCCTGACGATCACGAGTGCGCAGTCCAGATGGGGTGCGCACTTTTTGTGCACACGGGCACCCCGGGGAAATATTTAAAAATATAAAAAACAAACTAAAATTACTTAAAAAAATTGATTAATCACGAAAAAGATGGTATGTTAGATATGTAGCGATACGATGCGAAAAAAGACTTGACCGCTTAAAACGAGACAGCGCAGGGAAGGGAGAACAAAAATGATATCATACAATGAAAAAGAGCGTGTGTTCAAGCTGGACACACCAGGCACATCCTATATGATCGGGATCGTGGATGAGGAAAACTTTGTCGGACATATTTATTATGGAAAGAAATTGAAGGAAGCGGAGGCGGCCTATCTGATGCGGACGGGGGAGCCGCCGTTCGTTCCGGGCAGAAACAACAGGGAGCGCTGTTCTTTTTATGACTGTTTTCCCTTCGAGTACCCTTCGAACGGACTGGGCGATTTCAGGGAGGGCTGCATCAGTGTGCGGACGGCGGACGGGCATGTGGGGAGCGTGCTCTCCTACGTGTCGCATGAGATCGTTCAGGGAAAGCCGGCGCTTGAGGGACTGCCGGCGACATTCGGCACTGACGAGGAGTGCGAGACGCTGCGGCTGGTCTGCGAGGACAAGTATATAAATATGCAGGTCGAACTGCTCTACACGGTATTTCAGGACACCGACGTGATCACGAGGAGCGTGCGGGTGACAAACACGGGCAGTGCGCATTTTTATCTGACCAGGGTGTACTCGGCGTGTATCGACATGGACAACAGGGATTACGACATGGTGTCCCTGCACGGAAGCTGGGCGAGGGAGCGCCACATCCAGAGAAAGGCGCTGGGGTACGGCATTCAGAATGTCAGCTCGTTCCGCGGGGAGTCCAGCCACCAGGATCATCCGTTCCTGGCATTGGTGGATCGGAACACGACGCAGGAAAACGGCGAGATCTACGCGATGAATTTCGTGTACTCCGGCAATTTCCGCGCGCAGGCGGAAGTGTCGCAGTTTGACAGCGTGCGCATGACGATGGGGATCCACCCTGAGAATTTCTGCTGGAAGCTCGAGGGCGGCGAGAGCTTCCAGGCGCCGGAGGTTGTCATGGTCTACACGGACAAGGGATTCGATGCGATGACGGGTGCGTTCCACAGACTGTACAGGAAGCATCTGATCCGCGGGGCGTACAAGGACAAAAAGAGACCGATCCTCATCAACAACTGGGAGGCGACGTATTTTGAGTTCGACACACAGAAGCTGCTGTCCATCGCGAAAGAGGCGTCGAAGCTCGGCATCGAGATGCTCGTCATGGACGACGGGTGGTTCGGCGCGCGCAGCAGCGACAACTGTGCGCTGGGCGACTGGAAGGTCAACGAGGAAAAAATAACGGGTGGTCTGAAATGTCTGGTGGACGAGGTCAACAAGCTCGGCATGAAGTTCGGCATCTGGTTTGAGCCGGAGATGATCTCCCCGGATTCCGACCTGTACAGGGCGCACCCGGACTGGGCGATCGCGATCCCGGGGAGACCGGGCACGGAGTCGAGGCAGCAGTTCGTGCTCGACCTGTCGAGACAGGAGGTCGTCGACTGTATCTACGATCAGGTGGCGTCTGTGCTGAGGAGCGCGAACATCGAGTATGTGAAATGGGATATGAACAGGCAGCTTACGAACATCGGAAGCTGCGGGCTGCCGGCGGACAGACAGGGCGAGCTCTATCACCGCTACGTGCTCGCAGTCTACCAGATGCAGGACAGACTGACGAGGGAATTCCCGCATCTGCTGCTCGAGAACTGCTCCGGCGGCGGCGCGCGCTTTGATCCGGGCATGCTGTATTTCAGTCCGCAGATCTGGTGTTCGGACGACACGGATGCGGTGGAGCGCCTCGAGATCCAGGAGGGAACGGCGCTGATCTACCCGCTGTCCACGATGGGAGCGCACGTGTCAGACTGCCCGAACCATGCATTGGGGCGCGTGACGCCTTTTGAGACGCGCGGCATCGTGGCGCTCGCGGGGACATTCGGCTATGAGCTTGACGTGACTAAGATCCCGCAGGAGGACCGGGATATGATACCCGCCCAGGTTGCGATGTACCATAAGTACAACGATCTGGTCAGGGAGGGCGATTACTACCGCATCGCGTCCTACGCGCAGAACCACCGGTACGACTGCTGGCAGGTCGTGAGTGCGGATCAAAAACAGTCGCTTGTCACTTTCGTGCAGGTTCTGAACCGGGTGAACTTTAAGTCGAGACGTATTCTGCTCAAAGGGCTCGACGCCGGGAAGCGGTATCATGTCGTGTTTGAAAATGACGAGAATGTGGAGGACAGGATCTACAGCGGAGATACACTGATGAAGGCGGGGCTGCTCGTGCCGAATCCGTGGGGGGATTTCAGGGCGCGCCTCATTTCGCTCACCGAGGTGTAGCGGTTGTGCGGCAGCGTGGTATGCTGCCGGTGTGAGTATAGATACAGGGAGTGATAGAGATGGTTAAAGCGGTAAAGCTTGCGGATATAGCAGAGAAGGTGGGGGTCAGCGTCGTCACCGTGTCGAAGGCTCTGTCGGGTCAGAAGGGAGTCAGCGAGGAGATGCGCGCCAGGATCAAGGAGCTTGCGGACGAGATGGGCTACACGCCGATCCACACAGCGCAGGCGGGGAGGAGCAGGTCGTACACGGTCGGAGTGGTCACGTTCGAGACATACTTCACGCGCTTTGCGTCGTTTTACTGGAAAATGTATCAGGAGCTCGCGACGCGCGCGGTCAAGAAGAACTGCTTTTCCATGCTGGAGGTCATATCCAGCTATGATGAGGACAATCTTGTCTGGCCCAAGCTGATAACGGAGAATCAGAAGATCGATGGGATCATTGTGATCGGGAGACCGAAACAGAGCTATCTGAAGATGCTCTACCAGAACAAGAAGATACCGATGGTGTTCATGGACTTCTATGACGACGAGGAGATTGTAGACTCGGTCGTATCGGCGAGCTTTAACGGCATGTACCGCATGACGGACTATCTGATCAAGAACGGGCACACGAAAGTGGGGTTTGTCGGGAGCGTGATGTACACGGAGAGTATCACGGACCGGTATTTTGGCTACTGCAAGGCGCTGATGGAGCACGGCATCGAGGTGCGCCAGGACTGGGTCATCAGGGACCGCGATTACAGCGACGGCGTGATCGGCATAGAGTACAAACTGCAGCTGCCAAAGGAGATGCCCACGGCGTTTGTGTGCAATAATGATGTGACAGCCTATGCGCTGATCAGGCAGCTCGAGGAGCGCAACTATCATGTGCCCGAGGATATCTCGGTAGTGGGGTATGACGATTACCTGTACCCGGAGTACGGCGATTCCAGGATCACGACTTATCTGGTGGATATGGCGGAGATGTCAAAGATCGCGCTCTCGTGCGTCATCAGGCGCATCGAGAACGTCTCCATGAATGCCAGCGTGCACATCGTGAACGGAAGGATCATAGAGCGCACGAGCGTCAAAAAAATAAATTAGTCGATGACCGGTGTTTCCCTGCGGTAAGTGAGCGGGGTGACACCGGTTTTTTCTTTGAAGAGGCGGATAAAGTGGTTGGGGTTCTCGATGCCCACCATCTGGCTGATATCCACGATCTTCTCATCCGTGTTCAGCAGCAGTTCTTTTGCCCTCTCGATCCGCATCCTGTTCAGGTACTGTATCGGTGTGTACTTATAATATTTTGCAAATTCGCGGCACAGGCGGAACTTGTTGACGCCGTACTCGAGGGCGAGCTCGTCGAGCGAGTACGGCTTCTGGTACGCGGCGGTGAAACGCCGGTGCATATCGGCGATGTAGGATGGGACGTGATAGGAGCCCGTCTGCTCGACCGCGCGCGCCAGGTAGAGCTGCGTGAAGAGATTGACGAGATCGCGCGAGCGCATCATGCCGTGGATCTCCGTGTCGATATTGTTTCTTAATACCTGTTCCCATGCCGCCAGGACATCGGAGTACCTGTCGAGCCTGTAGATGAAATTGCCGAGAAGGTATATTTTTTGCAGGTAGCATTCGAGGATGGCGGTGGTCACAAAACAGATCGTGTAATCCCAGATATTGTGCTGGCAGACCAGTTTGTGGTTCCTGCGGCAGTCTATGAGCGCGAGCGTCCCTCTTGTGAGGTCATATCCCGCGTTGATTCCGTTATTGTTTTCAAAATACACCCTTCCGGCGCCGCTTGTGGTGTGCACGATGCAGAGCGCGTTGAGATTTGCCGCCTCGTAGGAGAACGGCGACGTGACGGACACGGTTTTGTGGCACAGTTCATAGGGGAGTGCGTCACAGAAATCGTAATCCCTGCAGTATGCGTCCGCAAAATAATCGGACAGGGAAAAGCGGTTGCTCGTCTCGGAGGAGATCAGGCAGCTGAAAAATTCCGAGGAAAATAATTTTTGTGTCATTTGTCACACTCCTTTGAGAAATGAACGCAGTGTGCTGCCGGCGCGGCTGTCCGGGATGCAAGATCTGCACAGCGGGCAGGCGGCAGGTTGATAGGTTATCACCATTATAGGGCTTTGCGGACAGGAAATCAAGAAAAGAATACAAATGTAAATAAATGAATATAAAATGTGAAAAAATAAATACGGTTCATAGAATAGAGTAATTATATAATGTAAATTTAAGTTATTTTAGTTAAAATATTAAAAATAAATAGGCATTATTTATAAAAATGACTAATCAAAATTGTTAAAATAGAGGAAATGACGAAGAATCTCAATAATTGGATATGATATGCAATTATAAGTAGTGATTAAATATATGATTTAATTTAAACTAAAAACAAGTTAACAAACGGCGTTGACTTTAGTTAAGGGAAACTAAAAACAAATTTTAAAGGGAGGTTCCATCAATGAAATTAAAGAGACTCATGGCACTCGGTATGGCTGCGGTTATGACAATGTCCTTGACAGCGTGCGGCGGTTCCGGCGACAAACCGACAGGCGGCAGCACGGAGACAGACAACACGACTGCATCAAACGACAGCGCGCCGGCAGACAGCACGGCGGCAGGCAGCGATGCGGCGGACGGCAGCGATGCGGCGGACGGTGCACAGACAGAGACCGGCATACCGACGATCGACAAGATCAATGTCGGCGAGGATTACAAGGATCTTACGGCATCGATCAAGATTCTGACGAACAGAACAGATATTGTAGATACAGTCTATGCAGGTTATGCGGATCAGTTTATGGAGCTTTATCCAAATATCTCTGTCGAGTATGAGGCAGTTACAGATTATGAGGAGGCGGTAACGCTCCGGCTGACAGCAGGTGGATGGGGCGACATCATGTTCATTCCGACATCCGTGCCAAAGAATGAGCTGTCAACTTATTTTATGCCTCTTGGCGACTACAATACCCTGGATCAGATTTACAACTTCGTCGATGAGAAGACATTTGAGGGCAATGTATACGGGATCGCAAACGGCGGTACAGCAGGCGGTATCGCATACAACAAGAGAATCTGGGAAGACGCAGGCATCACAGAAATGCCAAAGACTCCCGATGAGTTCCTCGAAGATCTGCAGAAGATCAAGGACAACACAGACGCAGTGCCCCTTTATACAAATTTCTCTGCGGGATGGACGATGGGGGCATGGGATCAGTACATAGAGTGTGCGGCGACTGGAGATCCCGATTTCCATAACAACCTGCCACACATGAAGGATCCGTTTGCAAAGCGGGACGATATGACAGGACCCTATGCAGTGTACTATGTGCTCTACGAGTCTGTAGCACGCAAACTGGTGGAAGAGGATCCGGCAAGTTCAGACTGGGAGTCCTCTAAGGGTGCGATCAACAGAGGGGAGATCGCTACCATGGTGCTCGGCTCATGGGCTGTAAACCAGTTCAAGGAAGCCGGTGACAATCCGGACGACATCGGATATATGCCGTTCCCGATCACTGTCAATGGCAAGCAGTATGCAGGTTCAGGTGGAAACTATGGGTACGGTATCAACAAGGATGCATCAGACGACAACAAGATCGCTTCCATGCTGTATGTCAAGTGGCTGATCGAGGAATCACCGATGTTCCTTGACGAGGGAAGTATTCCTGCGCGCAAGGACGGCGAGTTCCCCGCTGTGTTGGAGGCATTTGACGGTGTGGAGCTGATCGCCAACAGTCCTGCTCCTGACGGGGAGGAAGATCTGTTTGATGATGTGAACAACGAGAGCGAGGTTGGCATCAACAACAACGACTATCCTGACTGTGAGATCCTTGAGGCAGCGCTTTACGGCACGAGAACACTTGACGATATCATGGCAGAATGGAATGAGAAGTGGTCGGCAGCCCAGGAGTCACTTGGTGTGGAAGTAAATAAATAGAGCAGTAGTTACCTGCCAGGGCAGATGGCTGTATCCAGATCTGCCCTGGCTTTATTGCACACGGGGATTCAAGTCGGTGTATTGGCGGGAAAGATCCCATACTGAATAAATATAGGAGAAGTAATATGGGAAAAGAGGGAAAAACTTTTAAAGAATGGTTCGGAAGCAGAAAAGTTCAAAGGTACCTTGTTATTTTTACTTTTATGTTTTTGCCGTTGCTTTTACTGCTTATGTTTACATATATTCCGTTTGGCAAGATGATACAGTTCAGCTTCTATAATATGAAATATATTGGAAAGCGCACTTTTGTCGGATGGAAGAATTATATTGAAGTGTTCAACCGCCCGGAAATTTTTAAGTCGCTGCTTGTCAGCGTCTACTACATGCTCGGTGGATTTGTCCAGCTTGCACTTGCATTGTTCTTCGCGACAATGATGGTGTTCAAGGTAAAGGGCGAGTCCGTATTTAAGGCAGCAATGTTCTTTCCGTATCTGATTTCAGGTATTGCTATAGGTTTTATCTTCAAGTTTTTCTATGCGAGAGGATATGTGCTGGATTCGATCGTGGCGATGTTCGGAGTTGCTCCGGAAAATATTCCGATGTGGCTGCAGGACACAAAGATCAACAACATTTCTCTGGCGGCAACCTCCGTGTGGAGATACACAGGTCAGAATATGATCCTGTTCCTCGGCGCCATGATGTCCGTCGATTCCGATCTCTACGAGGCAGCTTCACTGGACGGTGCGAATAAATGGCATCAGTTCAAATATATCATTCTGCCGAGTATCAAATCCATTGTTGTTTTGAATATCATTTTGTCGATCAGTGGTTCCCTGAGTGCATTCGAACCTCCATATGTCATCACAAACGGTACGATGGGGACTGGTACATACTTCGTCATGATGAACAGGATCGCGCATGAGAACCAGAAAGTGGGACTTGCGAGTGCGATGGCGATCGTGCTGCTGCTGATCATCATCATCTTTACCGTGCTGCAGAAGCTGTTCTTCGCTTATGTGTTTGACAATGGGACAGACGATGAATCCAAGGCGGCAGCCAGAAAAAGAAAAAAGCAGGCAAGACAATAGGAAGGGGTGCATGTGATGAGCGAAATAAACGAAAAGAAAAGTATAGGTAGTATAGCGTTTTCTATATTCAAATATCTGATGTTGATAGCAGGCTCGCTGGTTGCCGTGATACCCGTCTTTGTCTGTGTGTTCACGGCATTTAAGACGGAGACAGAATACCAGAGTACTTCTCCGCTGACGCTGCCAAAGAGTTTCTTCTATCTGGAAAACTTCAAAGTCGCTTTCAAACAGGCGAATATGGCACGCGGTTTTCTGAACACGGCGATCGTCCTGGTGGTTGTTCTGGTACTATCCGTTCTGATGGGATCCATGCTCGCGTATGTGCTGAACCGATTCAAATTTGTAGGAAATGGGCTGATCAGAAATCTGTTCATGTTTGCGGCACTGCTTCCTGGCATTGCGATGCAGGTCACGATCTACCAGATCATGAACGCCCTCGGACTGATCAATCATCTGTACGGATATATGATCTGTCTAATGGGTACGGACATCATCTCGATCTACATTTTCCTGCAGTTTTTCGAAAATCTTCCAGTCTCGCTCGACGAGTCTGCGATCATTGACGGCTGCACGTACTTCGGCGTGTTTTTCAAGATCCTGCTTCCGCTGCTGAAACCAGCGATCATGACATCTGTCGTTCTAAAAGGCGTGGGTGTGTACAATGAATACTATGCTTCCAGCCTGTATCTGCAGTCAAAGGAACTCAAGACGATTTCGACAGCTCTGTATACCTTTACGGGGCCTTATGGAAGCCAGTATAACTATATCTGTGCAGGTGTTCTGATCACGATCATACCGATCCTGGTGATTTTCCTCATATTCCAGAAGCAGGTGTACGGCGGTCTTGCAGCTGGTGCAGTCAAAGGGTAAAAACACTTAATTTTTAACTTAAAAATACGGATCGAAATGAATGTGCTGTATCGTTTGTGCGGACAAAAGCGGTGCAGCATATTTTTATAGGAAAAAATGCACAAATACTTTTGGAATATTTCCTAATTGCACTTTAAGAGATTAAATGATAGGATAAATATAAGCTAAATTTAGCTACTTAAATTTAGGAGGCTTGCTATGGGTAACACAATGCAGGATAAAAAGCATTCAGAAATATATACACAAATGTGTTCGGAGGTGACGCAGCACCTCACAGAGGATATCATACCCTTCTGGAAAAGTCTGAGGGACGATGAGAACGGCGGCTACACAGGGTTTGTCGGGTACGATCTGAAGGCGGACAGGAAGGCGGTCAGGGGCTGCATCCTCAACAGCCGCATCACCTGGTTTTTTGCCAATGCGTACACCCTCCTGAAAGACAGCAGCCTTCTTGAGGAGGCAGCCCACGGGTTTGCGTTCCTGAGAGATGTGTGCTGGGACAGGACAAACGGCGGGGTGTACTGGTCGGTCGGTCATGACGGGACGCCCGCGGAGACATTGAAGCACACATACAACCAGGCTTTTTCGATCTATGCGCTGTCCTCCTATTACGAGGCATCAGGGGACAGGGAGGCACTTGATCTGGCGTACCGGCTCTGCGATATCATCGAGGGCAGGATGCGCGACGGATCGGGTTACAGGGAGGCGTTTGACGAGGCGTTCAACGAGATCGGCAACGACAAACTCTCGGAAAACGGCGTGATGGCATCCAGGACGATGAACACGCTGCTCCATGTCTTCGAGGCGTACATAGAGCTTTACAGGGTCGATCGCGATGAGAAGGTAGCGGAGAAGATCAAGTGGATGATGGATATCATCGCCACGAAGGTCTACAATCCCAAACTGCACCGCCAGGAGGTGTTTTTCGATGACAGGTGGCAGCCGATCATCGACCTGCACTCCTACGGGCACGATATCGAGACGGCGTGGCTTGTGGACAGGGGGCTCGAGGTGCTTGGCGACGACGCGTGCGTGCGGCGGATGTCACCCATAACGCGCGATCTGACGCAGCAGGTTTACAAAACGGCGTTCAGGGACGCCTCTCTCGCCAACGAGTGCGAGAACGGTGTCGTGGATGACAGGCGCATCTGGTGGGTGCAGGCGGAGACGGTGGTGGGATTCCTCAATGCCTACGAAAAGACAGGGCGCGGGGAGTACCTCGGCGCGGCGCGGGACGTGTGGGGGTTCATCAGGGACCATCTGATCGACAGGCGCGACGGCTATGCGGCGGGCAGAGAGTGGTACTGGTGGGTGGGGGCGGACGGCACCCCGGCTGCGGGACAGCCGATCGTCGAGCCCTGGAAGTGCCCGTATCACAATGGCAGAATGTGTTTTGAGGTGATCAGGAGACAGGAAATTTTGTCCAGGAAATAGCCCGAGGGCTGTTGCTGGTGTGGAGGTTAAAGCGATGATAAATAATTTTGAAGAGAACAAGGCAAAAGTGATGAAGCGGTACGAGGAGGTCGTGAACCGCAAGAATACAAAGAGTGATTTCTACAATGGCATCTATGACCGGTATGAGTACCCGGTGCTGACGCGCGACCACATCCCGCCTTTCTGGAAATACGATATGGATCCCAAAACCAACCCGTATTTCATGGAGAGGCTCGGCGTGAACTGCGTGTTCAACTCCGGCGCGATCGAGTTGAACGGCAGGTTCTACCTCGTGGCGCGGGTGGAAGGCAGCGACAGGAAATCGTTCTTTGCGGTGGCGGAGAGCGACAGCGGGATCGACGGCTTCCGTTTCTGGGATTATCCGATCCTGCTCGACGATGTGTGCCCGGGGGAGACGAACGTGTACGACATGCGCCTCACAAAGCACGAGGACGGCTACATCTACGGTGTGTTCTGCTCCGAGAGCAAGGACACGTCGGTGAACGACCTGTCGGCGGCAGTCGCGGCGGCGGGCATCGCAAGGACGAAGGACTTGAAGACGTGGGAGCGGCTTGACAATCTCAGGACACTCAACTCCCCGCAGCAGAGAAATGTCGTGCTGCACCCGGAGTTCGTGGACGGCAGGTACGCGTTCTACACCAGACCGATGGACGACTTCATCGATACAGGGAGCGGCGGGGGCGTCGGATTCGGGCTGTGCGAAGATATCACGCACGCGGTGATCGACGAGGAGATTATCACGAGCAGGCGCAAGTACCACACGATCACCGAGGCTAAGAACGGTGCGGGCGCAGTGCCGATCAGGACGGAGAAGGGCTGGATCCACATTGCCCACGGTGTCAGGAACACGGCGGCGGGACTGCGCTATGTCGTGTACGCGTTCGCCACGGCGCTCGACGATCCGACGAGGGTGATCGCGGAGCCGGGCGGCTTCCTCATCGCACCGCTCGGGGCGGAGCGTGTCGGCGATGTGTCGAATGTCGTGTTCACGAACGGCGCGGTCGCGCGGGAGAACGGCGATGTGTACATCTACTATGCATCGAGCGACACGCGGCTCCACGTGGCGACGACGACCATCGACAGGCTTGTGGATTATGTGTTCAATACGCCCGAGGATCCGCTCCGCTCGGTGAAGTGCGTGGAGCAGCGATGTGCATTTATCAGGAAGAATCTGGAATATATGAGCAGAAAAGGAAAATAAAGACAGCGGTGCGGGGCATGTATATGGAAGGAGCGGGGACATGAGAGCTGAGAAGTATGGGATCGACTGCAGCAGGGGCGTTATGAACAGGGGAAACCTGTATCGGATTGAGAGAGCGATGAGAAAGGCGATGCGCGGGGAGCATGTCACCGTGGGATTTTTGGGCGGTTCCATCACGCAGGGCTGTCTGTCCTCGGCTCCGGAGACGTGTTACGCCTATCTGGTGTATCGGTGGTGGTGCGATACCTTTCCGGATGCGGCGGTGACGTACGTCAACGCCGGGATCGGGGGAACAACGTCCCAGTTTGGCGTGGCGAGGGCTGACAGCGACCTGCTGTCAAAGGATATTGACTTCACGATCGTGGAGTTCAGTGTCAACGATGAGGATAATGAACACTTTCTCGAGACTTACGAAGGACTCATCAGGAAGATATACGGCAGCCGGACAGCGCCGGCTGTCCTGATCGTGAACAGCGTGTACTACGGAGATGGCGGGAATGCACAGGCACAGCACATCCGGATCGGAGAGCACTATGAACTGCCGTGCGTCAGTATGAAGCCGACATTGTACGAGAAGGTGCTGGACGGTACATACACTAGCCGTGATATCACGGAGGACGACCTGCACCCGAACGACGAGGGGCACGGGCTGATGGCGGAAGTCATCATCAGCTTCCTTGACAGGGTATACGAGGAACTGCGGGCGGGAAATGAGGACGCGGACAATCACATGGATGTACGCAAAGTCACGCCTGTGACGCCCAATGCCTACGAGCATTCTGTGAGATATCAGAATCACAACTGTGCGTCCGTCCTGACGGAAAATGACGGTTTTGCCGTCGACGGACAGCCGCAGGAGGACATCAGGGAGATCTTCCGGCGCGGCTGGACAGCGGATAAAAAGGGAGCACGGATCGGCTTTGACATAGAGGGGAGCTGCATCGGTGTGCAGTATCGAAAATCCGTGGCACAGCCCACCTGCATCGCGAGAGCCGTGGTCGACGGCGATGCGGAGCATGCAAAGATACTCGACGGCAACTTCGGGGAGACATGGGGGGATATGCTCTGCCTGGACACGGTAGCAGAACATCTGGCCTATGGAAAGCACCATATCGAGATAGAGCTGGTCGAGACGCACGAGGACGATCAGGTACCGTTTTACCTGGTGTCGGTGATCGCAAGCTGAAAAGATCAGTTAGATGCTATCGGATAGTGTTAAATATTGTTTTATAAATATTCTTATCGAATATTGTTATTTATAAGAAAAATAAGGAGGATCTTAAAATGAGCAAAGTAAAAATGATAAGCCCGGCGGTGCCCAACATGCCCTGGCAGGACAGAGCGGACGGAAAGACAACAGGTGTCTCCGACGCGCCGATCTGGAGATACAGTGAGAATCCCATTATCGGCAGAAACCCGGTAAAAGGTGTGGCAAGGATCTTCAACAGTGCGGTCATGCCGTATGAGGGGGCGTTCATCGGGGTGTTCCGCGGCGAGCAGACAAACGGGATCCCTTACATCTATCTCGGGCGCAGCCAGGATGCGATCCACTGGGATTTCGAGGCGGACAAGATCGCGTTTGTGGACGAGGAAGGCAATCCTTTCATGCCGGTGTACGCGTATGATCCGCGCCTGGTAAAGGTGGAGGACACATACTACATCATCTGGTGCCAGGACTTCTACGGGGCAGCGATCGGTATGGCGAAGACGACGGATTTCAGGACGTTCACACGCATTGAGAACCCGTTCCTTCCGTTTAACAGGAATGCGGTGCTGTTCCCGCGCAAGATCGGCGGCAACTTCATGCTGCTGAGCCGTCCTTCCGACTCAGGTCACACCCCGTTTGGCGATGTGTTCGTGAGCGAGAGCCCGGATCTGGTTTACTGGGGGAAACACAGACATGTGATGGGCAAAGGCAACGAGTGGTGGGAGTCCTTGAAGATCGGCGGCGGTGCGGCTCCGATCGAGACGAGCGAGGGCTGGCTGTTATTCTACCATGGCGTGTCCGGCACCTGCAACGGATATGTGTACTCGATCGGCGGGGCGATCCTCGACATTGACAATCCGTCAGTCGTGAAGTACCGCTGTGAGAATTTCCTGCTGACGCCGGAGGAATGGTATGAGGAGAGAGGCTTTGTTCCCAACGTGTGCTTCCCCTGCGCGACGATCCACGACTCGGAGACAGGGCGGATTGCGATCTACTACGGCGCTGCAGACAGCTATGTAGGGCTTGCGTTCACGCAGCTTGATGAGATCGTCGACTACATCAGGAGCAACAGCAAGGTGACGACGGCGGACACGGAGATCGGAAAGAGGTAATCCATACAGGAAAGGAACGCCGGGGTTCGGCGTTCTTTTCGTACATTCAGGAGGTGGTAAGATGCTCACAGAGACATTGATCAAGGATATACCGGAGTTAAAAGTGCATGGGCGGACGACAGCGTGCCGCGAACCGCTGACGCTTTTCTGGACGGCGGGCGGGTTTGAGTGCAATGTGACAGGCTCGGAGCTCTGGGTGGAGCTGGAGGTGACGTACGATGTGTACGAACCATGGTTCAGCTATACAGTGAACGGGGACTGGGTAGGCAGGCAGATGCTGCAGAGGGGGAGGCACTGGATCCCGCTGTTTCGCGGCATGAGCCCTGAAAATATCAAGAATGTGCGCTTCTACAAAGATCTGCAGGCAATGAGCGGCGACGGGAACTCGTATATACATGTCCATACGCTCCGGCATGACGGCAGTTTCAGCCCGGTCGCGGACAAAAAGCTAAAGATCGAGTTCATAGGGGACAGCATCACTTCCGGCGAGGGACTCTTCGGTGCAAAGCAGGAGCAGGACTGGATCCCGATGTTCTTCTCGGCTGTGAGGGGCTATACGTACCAGACCGCGGAAAAGCTTGACGCGGAGTACCGGATCTTTTCACAGAGCGGCTGGGGGGTGCACAACACATGGGACAACAACCCGCACGGGGTGCTGCCGCGCTATTACAGAGAGATCTGCAGCCTGATGCCCGGACCGGAAAACGAGCGGCTTGGCGGGAACCAGCCGAACGATTTTGACAGCTGGCAGCCGGATTTCGTGGTGGTCAATCTCGGCACGAACGATGCGTCATCGTTCGACCAGCCGGAGTGGGTGGACGAGATCACGGGAGAGCGCCACAAGATGCGCAGGGAGCTTGACGGGACGTACTGCAGGGAGGATATCGGCGCATTCCAGCAGTCGGTGAAGGATTTTCTGGGACTGATCAGGGCGTGCAATCCCGGGACAAACATCATATGGTGCTATGGGATGATCGGCATTGACCTGCAGCTCTATATCTGCGAGGCGGTGTCGGCGTACGCGCGGGAGACGGGCGACAGCAGGGTGTCGTATCTGCAGCTCCCTGAAACGACGAAGGAGAGTGTCGGTTCGAGGGAGCACCCGGGGTATCTGTGCCACAGGCAGGCGGCGGAGATGCTGGCGGGGTACATCGGGAAATATTTGTGACACACCAGCCGATTGACTTTGTGAAGCAGAACAGATACAATAGTGAATATATCAGAGTGGGTGCTGTTTTCTGCGTACATTCCTGGGCAATTCGGAGCGGGACAAGGGCTGCAGTGAGCGCTTTGGCGCCGTGTATGTGGATTTGGCGGCGCGGGAGCGCATCGCGAAGGATTCGGCATTCTGGTATCAGAAGGCGATGGAGACAAATGGAGGGATACTGAGTATGAACAGTGCAGATGCGAACAAGGAAATTTTATTGATGAATCCCGTATTCAAACAGATGATCTGGGGCGGGAACAAGCTTGGCAGCAAGTGGGGATATGAGATTCCGGGAGAAAATACCGGGGAGTGCTGGGCAGTGAGCGCGCATCCCAACGGGGACTGCACGGTCAGGGAGGGCACTTACGCCGGAAAGACTTTGAGCCAGCTCTGGGCGGAGGAGCCGCAGCTTTTTGGCAATGCGGCGGGCGACCGCTTTCCGCTCCTGATCAAGATCATCGATGCGGATGATGATCTGAGCATTCAGGTGCACCCGGATGACGCGTATGCCGGAAAGAATGAGAACGGTTCTTTTGGAAAGACCGAGTGCTGGTATATCCTTGACGCGCCGGATGGGGCGACGCTCGTGATCGGCCACAACGCAAAGGACAAGGGCGAGCTCGAGGATATGATCAACAACGGCAGATGGGACGAATTTCTGCGCGAGGTTCCCGTGAAGAAGGGGGATTTCATACAGATCGATCCGGGAACCGTCCACGCGATCAAGGGCGGCATCGAGATCCTGGAGACACAGCAGAATTCCGACATCACATACCGCGTGTATGATTACGGGCGCCTGCAGGACGGCAAGCCCCGCGAGCTTCATATCGGGAAGAGCATCGATGTCATCACGGTTCCGGCAAAGTCGGTGGAGGAGAGTGTCATCAACATCCCCTCGGACGCAAAGAATGCGATGGTTCCGCTGATCACATGCGATTACTACCAGGTGTGGAAGCTTGACGTGGACGGCGGCATGGAAGTTTCGCAGGAGTACCCGTTCCTGATCATGAGTGTCGTGGAGGGCGACGGTCTGATCAACGGGCAGCAGATCAAAAAGGGCGATCATTTTATCCTGCCGGGCGGTTTCGGCAGCGTGCAGCTGCAGGGTAAGATGGAGCTGATCGCCTCCACGATTGTATAGCTGTATCGGTTGAACAGGGAAGCGCGGCAGGACCATAACAGCAGAGTGAATAAATATCCAAAAAAATATGTTATAAAATTGACATTTATCACCAATAGCGATATACTTAACATATCGGCGGCAGGGAGCTGTGCACAGGTACGTTCGGAACAGTTCCCGCGTCTTATGTGTAGATAATATTTATTGAATGATGGAGGTTTGGATTTATGTTAGTATCAGCTACAGAAATGCTCAAAAAAGCAAAAGAAGGTCACTATGCGGTAGGTCAGTTCAACATCAACAACCTTGAGTGGACGAAGTCTATCCTGCAGACGGCACAGGAGTTGAACAGCCCTGTTATCCTCGGCGTGTCAGAGGGTGCTGGCAAATATATGACAGGATTTAACACCGTTTCAGCGATGGTGAAGGCGATGGACAGCGATCTTGGCATCACGGTTCCCGTAGCGCTCCACTTGGATCATGGTACGTATGACGGATGCTACAAGTGCATCAAGGCAGGCTTTACATCAATCATGTTTGATGGTTCACATTATCCGATCGATGAAAACATCGCTAAGACAAAGGAGCTCGTTGCAGTGTCGCATCAGCTTGGTCTCTCGATCGAGGCTGAGGTAGGCGCGATCGGCGGCGAGGAAGACGGCGTTGTAGGTATGGGCGAGTGCGCAGATCCGGATGAGTGCAAGCAGATCGCTGATCTGGGCGTTGACATGCTCGCGGCAGGCATCGGCAATATCCACGGCAAATATCCTGCAAACTGGGCCGGGCTGAGCTTCGAGACACTGGATGCGATCCAGCAGAAGACAGGCGTTATGCCGTTAGTCCTTCACGGCGGTACAGGTATTCCTGACGATATGATCAAGAAGGCGATCTCTCTGGGCGTTGCAAAGATCAATGTCAACACAGAGTGCCAGCTCTACTTCCAGGAAGCTGTGCGCAAGTACATCGAGGCAGGCAAGGATCTCGAGGGCAAGGGATTTGATCCCCGCAAACTTCTCGCACCGGGCTGCGAGGGGATCAAGGAGATCGTCAAGATCAAGATGAACCTGTTCGGATCAGTGGGCAAGGCGTAAATCGGATTTTAAAAGGTGTATGGATTTATCCATACACCTTTTTATGCGCAGCCCCGTGCGGGAGAAGGTTGTTCCCCCTACTCGATTGTACCCGGGCACGGCTGGTTCCTGTACTTGATCGCGGCTTCGATGAGTCCGCGGAACAGCGGATGCGGTCTGTTCGGTCTGCTCTTGAGCTCCGGATGCGCCTGCGTTGCAAGGAAGAACGGGTGCGAGGGGATCTCCACCATCTCCACGATGCGCCCGTCGGGAGAGAGTCCCGACAAGAGCATTCCCTTGTCCGTGACGGAAGCGCGGTAGTCGTTGTTGACCTCGTAGCGGTGCCTGTGGCGCTCATGGATAACCTCGTTCCCGTA
The DNA here is from genome assembly GCA_910585765.1 of uncultured Lachnospiraceae bacterium. Taxonomy (GTDB): domain Bacteria; phylum Bacillota; class Clostridia; order Lachnospirales; family Lachnospiraceae; genus COE1. The sequence goes on from CAJUES010000024.1 coordinate 47,676, forward strand.
GAGCTGGTATGCCCTGGATCCGGTGTCGAGATGGCACTCGTAGGAGCCGAGCCGCAGTGTTCCGCCGATATCCTCCACGCCGTTCTGGTCGGGCATCAGTGCGATGACCGGGTGTGTCGTGTTGGGGTCAAGCTCGATGCTGTGCGCGTCGTTGTACCCGACGACATCCCTGACAAACTCCACGATGGCAAGCTGCATGCCAAGACAGAGCCCGAGGAAGGGAATGCCGTTCTCGCGTGCGTAGCGGATCGCGTCGATCATGCCCTCGATGCCCCTGTCGCCAAAGCCGCCGGGAACAAGGAGACCGTCAACATGCTCCAAAGTCTCTGCCACATTGTCCGCACTGACGTGCTCCGAATCCACCCATTTGATATTGACGGTGGCGTGCTGGGGGATGCCGCCGTGTTTCAGCGCCTCGACGACACTGATGTAGGCATCGTGGAGCTGTGTATATTTTCCGACCAGAGCGATCGTGACCTCCTGCGTGGGTGACTTGAGGTCGTCGACCATCTTTGTCCAGTCTGCGAGATCGGGTTCGGGGCTGTCCAGGTGCAGGCACTCGCAGGCAACCTCCGCGAGATGCTCCTTCTCCATCGCAAGGGGCGCCTCGTACAAGTACTCTACATCGAGGTTCTGGAGCACATGGGAGTTTGGCACGTTGCAGAAAAGGGCGATCTTGTCCTTCAAGGGCTGGTCGAGCTCATGCTCGCTGCGGCACACGATGATATCCGGCTGGATGCCCATTCCCTGCAGTTCCTTGACGCTCGCCTGCGTCGGTTTGGTCTTCATCTCCTGCGAGGCGCTCAGATAGGGGATCAGCGTCACATGGATCAGGATGGCATTTTCGTGCCCGACCTCGTGCTGGAACTGCCGTATGGATTCCAGGAAAGGCTGGCTCTCGATATCGCCGACGGTTCCGCCGACTTCGATGATCGCGATGCGCATATCGGGATCGGTAAAATTCCGGTAGAAGCGGCTCTTGATCTCGTTTGTGATGTGGGGGATGACCTGTACGGTGCCGCCTCCGTAATCGCCGCGGCGCTCCTTCTGGAGCACTGTCCAGTAGACTTTGCCCGTGGTCACGTTGGAGTTCTTGTCCAGGCTCTCGTCGATAAAGCGCTCATAGTGTCCGAGATCGAGGTCCGTCTCCGCGCCGTCGTCCGTGACGAATACCTCCCCGTGCTGGATGGGGTTCATGGTGCCGGGATCGATGTTGATATAGGGATCGAACTTCTGCATGGTTACTTTATAGCCTCTGGCTTTGAGAAGCCGTCCGAGTGAAGCAGCTGTAATTCCTTTTCCGAGACCGGAAACTACACCGCCGGTTACAAATACATACTTGACTGGCATAAACTTATTTTTCCTTTCATCCTGTTGTTGGGAACTGTCGGTAAAGAACTTCTGCATCCGACTTGTCCAAATCTCCATACACTGCGTTGTCGCCATGCCGCCGCCTTGTGTATGAAGATTATTCCGCGTCATTTGCTCAGGTTTTTTATCACCGGTTCCTTATGTTCCGCCTGTAAATCGCACATAAAATATGGCGCACGTTTTTTACTACTCTGATTATACAACGGCACGGCGGCAAAAAGCAACAGGAATATTTCGTGTTGCTTTTTAGAAACATTTCACAAAGAAATCACAAAGATTATGTTGATTTATACCACTTTAGTCTCTATAATTAGAATTACGAGTTAGAATGACGGTCAATGAGACTTTTGACAGACGGACCATGACACAATCTCAGAAAGGATACCACAGGAAAATGGACAATAACCAGGTCAACAATTATGACAACAATTCCAACCGCGGTAACGGTGGACCGGGGAACGGGAGCAACGGCGGGAATGGCAATAACAATAATAATGGAAAAGATCCGAAAAAACAGAGCATCATCATCATGATCACGGCGGCGGTGCTGTCCCTGCTCTGCATCAGCTACTTCACGCGCGCAGTCTCGGGCGCCACGACAGTCGAGATCCCGTATAACAAGTTTATCGAGATGCTGGATGCCGGGACGGTGGAGTCCGTGAAGATCGAGTCAAGCCAGATCAAGATCACGCCCGTATCGGAGACGCAGGAGAATCAGAATCCCAACAATCTGCTGGCGTCCGCGGTCAAGGTGACGTACATCACAGGAAAAGTGGAGGACGACGACACGCTCACGAAACGGCTTCTCGATGCGGGGGTCGAAGTGCGCGGCACAGTGCCCGATGGTTCGGGCATCATCCTCTCGCTCCTGTACTATATCGTGCCGATCCTGCTGATGTGGGGACTGCTCAGCCTGCTTTTCAGGAAAATGACAGGCGGGGGCGGTGCTTTCAGCATGGGAAAGAGCAACGCGAAGGTGTATGTGCAGAAGGAGACGGGCATCACATTCCGGGATGTAGCCGGCGAGGACGAGGCGAAGGAATCTCTGCAGGAGGTGGTTGATTTCCTGCACAATCCGGGCAGATATGTCAAGATCGGCGCGAAACTTCCGAAGGGCGCGCTGCTCGTAGGACCTCCCGGTACAGGCAAGACGATGCTCGCCAAGGCGGTAGCAGGCGAGGCAAAGGTTCCGTTCTTCTCGCTCGCGGGCTCTGATTTTATCGAGCTGTACGTCGGTGTGGGTGCGTCGCGCGTGCGCGATCTGTTTAAGGAAGCGGAGAAGAACGCGCCGTGCATCATCTTTATCGATGAGATTGACGCGATCGGAAGGAGCCGTGATTCAAAATACGGCGGCGGAAACGAGGAGCGCGAGCAGACATTGAACCAGCTGCTCTCGGAGATGGACGGTTTTGACGGCAAGAAGGGGATCATCATCCTCGCGGCGACCAACAGACCCGAGATCCTCGACAAGGCGCTGCTGCGCCCGGGACGTTTTGACAGGCGGATCATCGTGGATAAACCCGACTTAAAGGGACGCGTCAATATATTGAAGGTACACGCAAAGGATGTGCTGATGGACGAGACGGTCGATCTCGATGCGATCGCGCTCGCGACAAGCGGCGCCGTCGGCGCCGACCTTGCCAACATGATCAATGAGGCGGCGATCAACGCGGTGAAGGAGGGCAGGGAGTTTGTCAGCCAGAAGGATCTGTTCAACGCGGTGGAGGTGGTGCTTGTCGGCAAGGAGAAGAAGGACCGCATCATGAGCAAGGAGGAGCGCAAGATCGTTTCCTACCATGAGGTCGGGCACGCGCTGATCAGCGCGCTGCAGAAGAACTCGGAGCCGGTGCAGAAGATCACGATCGTGCCGCGCACCATGGGGGCGCTCGGCTATGTCATGCATGTGCCGGAGGACGAGAAATATCTGAATTCCAGGAATGAGCTCCACGATATGATCGTCGGACTGTTAGGCGGCCGCGCGGCGGAGGAGATCGTGTTTGACACGGTCACGACGGGCGCGTCGAACGATATCGAGAAGGCGACGAACATCGCGCGCTCGATGATCACGCGGTATGGCATGAGCGAAAAATTTGGTCTGATGGGATTAGAGACCGTCGAGAGCCAGTATCTGGA
>CAJUES010000025.1 GCA_910585765.1 uncultured Lachnospiraceae bacterium
CCGAGATCTACACTCTTTCCCTACACGACGCTCTTCCGATCTTTTTCAAGGACTGTAAGTTTCCGAGAGTACTCTAAAATAAAACGGAGGTTATGACAAATGCTATGTGACGATATAAAGTACCTGACAGACCGGGCGCTCTGGGAGACAGAAAACCTGATGAAATGCATCCCTGATTCGCTCTGGAAAAAACGCTACGACGGGATTCCGATGTGGAAGTATTTTTATCATATGCTGTATTCCATGGATCGGTGGTACATCAATCCATATGATGCAGACTACACCAACCCGGAGTTTCACACAGATACCCTGGCTGATCTGAATGTCATTCCGCCAGAAGATGAAAGGCTGACGAGAGAGCAGATGGAAGACTATTTGGGGCAGATACGCAGCAAAATACAAAATTATACATCAACACTTGAGGACGCGATGCTCTATGAAAATCCGACAAACTGCAGTATGAGCAGATTTCGCCTGATATTAGGGCAATTCCGGCATTGGCACCGGCACATGGGCGTGATCTACGGGTTTGTCATAGAAGATACCGGCAAGTGGCCCTATGTGCTCAATATGCTCGGAGCATATCCTGATTCACCCATGCCCAATTTTTATTAGGACGATGTCATATGGTACTCAATACAGGAAGCAGGACAGATATCCCTGCATACTACAGCAAATGGTTCTACAACCGCATCAGAGAAGGATTTGTGCTCGTGCGAAATCCTTATTATCCATCACAGGTGACAAGATATCTGCTGGATCCCGAAAAGATCGACGTCATGATATTCTGTACCAAGAATCCTCAGCCGATGTTTGGTGATGCAGATTCCTTCAAGGCGTTATTGTCCACTTTTGACACGTTCTGGTTTGTGACAGTCACGCCCTATGGGACGGATATCGAGCCTTTTGTCCCGCCCGCGGAGCACGTGATCCGTTCTTTTCAGAAACTTTCTGAACAGACTGGAAAACAGCGGATCAGCTGGCGGTACGATCCGATTTTTGTCACAGAGAAATATTCCGTCGCCTATCATATCAGGCAATTTGCCTCCATGGCAAAAGTACTTTCAAGGTACACCGGTCAGTGTGTCGTGAGTTTTATCGATCTGTACGAAAAGACCAGAAAAAACTTTCGGGGCGTACGCGGTGTCACACATGAGGAGCAGGAACAGCTCATCGGCGCCATCTCGAATATCGCGCAGGAGTATGGGATGCAGATCCATCTGTGCTGTGAAAATGAGCGGCTCATCAGAAAGAACGTTGATGCCGACGGATGTATGTCAAAGGCTGTGCTGGAAAAGGCGTTAGGCTGTAAACTGGTAGTCCCGCAGAAAAAAATGGCGCGGGAGGCATGCACCTGTCTGCTCGGTGCCGATATCGGTGCCTACAATACATGTGGGCACGGCTGTCTTTACTGTTATGCCAATTACGACAGGGAGACAGTGCTGTCAAATATGAAAAACCACGATCCGTTCTCGCCTTTTCTGATCGGAAACCGGCATGAAGGTGACATTGTAAAAGATGCTGTTCAGAAATCCTGGAAAAACGGACAGCTGGATCTGTTTGATTTGATCTGAAAATCCGAACCTCTTATCCCTCAAAACAAACCACTTGATGTACAGCTATTTACATCGGTGGTTCTTTTATTTATGATAGGCACAGACAGGATTATCAGGAAAATGGTGCATATCGCAAGGAGGTTGCTGAGATGGCAGAGGCAGAAAAAAGGTACAGGGGGATTTTTATTTTGACGGCATTTATCGGATTGGTTTCGGCATGTTTCATGGCTGTATTTTCATTCTGTCTTGGAAAAGTGGTCGATGTGGTGATCAACCCGTCCGATTCGCTCCAGACGACGATGCTGCTGTGCATCGGTATGGCAGTGTGCGGGCTGATCGCCTCGTTTTTGTATGACTATGCCAGGATCGTCTATGTCAACAAGGTCGTCCGCTGCATAAAGACAAAGCTGTACAGAGCACTCTACCACAAGGAGCTGAATGCTTATTTGTCTGAGAAGAACGGACATTACCTGAGTCTGTACTCGAAAGATATCGATCTTGTGGTGGACAATTACCTGATGCCGAAATGCAGCATCGTTTCTAATATTATGTCAGCATCGGTCAGCCTGCTATCCATTTTTATCATCAATTGGAAACTCGGCTTATCGTTCGTTGTCCTCTCCGGTGTGACGGTTGTCCTCTCCCAGATTCCGGGCGCAGTCATGGCGAAGAAGACGGTGGAGTACACACAGCATAACAGCAGCTATATGGCAGTTCTCGAGAATTATCTAAAAGGTTTTGAGCAGGTGAAACTGCTGGGATTGGGAAATCTTTTCAGTGGAAAACTGGATGCGAATGACCATGTGTATGAAAAATCCAGAAAAAGTTACCTTTTTGCCAAAGTCGCTTCGAATGACATTGGAATGTTCATCGGCATGCTGTCACAGCTGTCGTGCATGGCTGTCGGGATATGGTTTGTTCTTTGCGGGAATATGACAGTTGGGCTGCTGATCTCCGCAGTACAGCTGCTGAACGGTGTATTCTCTCCGCTGCAGATTTTCGTGCAGGACAAAAATCTGATGGGAACAGCAGGCGAGATCATACAGCGGATCGATCAGGAACAGATCATAGCAGAAAAAACGGCGAAAGAGATCACTGGAAAGGTGCAGGAGATCGCATTTCGTGATCTGAATCTGCAGTTTGGAAACAAAGAAATCTTCCACGACTTCAACATGACCTTTGAGGCTGGCAGGAAATACGCCATTGTCGGGGAATCGGGAAAGGGCAAATCGACACTGATGCGCCTGTTGATGAAGTATCTGACACAAACCGAGTATACGGGAAATGTTCTGGTCAACAGACAGGATATCAGAGCTCTGGATTCTGACTGCGTTTATGACAGGATCGGATATATCCAGCGGAACGAGTTTCTGATCGACGGTTCTGTCAGGGACAATATCATACTATATAGAAAGGATATACCCGACACCAAGATAGCGCAGCTCTGCCAGCATCTAAAGCTTGACAACGAGCTTGTCCGCAAGAAGATCGATGCCGCAGATTCCGGAGAAGTCTCGTTCGGTGAAAAGCAGAGGATCGATATTGCGAGGTTCATGATCCACGATTACGATGTCCTCATCTTCGATGAGCCGACAAGCAATCTGGACGCCGATACAGCGAACGAAATATTTAACATGATCTTCGGTATCAGGGATAAGATCGTCATCGTGATCACACATGACCGGAGCCAGGACGTGCTCGACCAGTTTGATGTGGTGCTGCAGTTATAAAAATGACGCCTAAAATTGGTACTTGACAACCAGCCCGTTTGCACGTATGATAAACAGTATAGCAGTACAAAAGAAACGGTACTGTTGCATGATATTAAATTTTAGGAGGATTTTGCATGTTAGCCTTGATTGTAATGGAGAAAATTGCAAAGTAAATATTGCAGGGGAGATTTTGGCATTTAGATGCTAGAAGTCTGCCCATTTGTCGACAGCGTATGCTGTTGACGTTTTCGCCTTACAATCGCTATAGTATTATGGTATAAATTTTGGAATCATAAGAACATGGCTGTATGGTCATGTTCTTTTTATGCACAGCCCCGTGCAGAGGAATCAAGCCGCTATGCGGCGCACGGCTCCAATTTCTGTCCAATGGAATGCTTCACGGATAAAAAGACCATAGTATCGCTTTAAGGGGGATGCTATGGTCTTTTTGTGTTCATTCACAGCGGACCCAAAACGAAAACGATGGTTGTAAGGATTCGAAAACAGAAGCTTAGGAAATGAAATGAGAAAGGAAGACAGGAACATGAACAATACGATCATCAACACAGACAACCTTGTAAAGACATACCGCAGATACAAGAAGCAGGAAGGCATACGCGGGAGCATCGCGAGTCTTCTAAAGCGCACATACGAAGAGAAAGTGGCAGTAAACCACATCAGCCTGTCCGTGCAGGCGGGCGAATTTGTCGGACTGATCGGTCCGAACGGAGCCGGAAAAACGACACTGATCAAGATGCTGACAGGAATCATCGCCCCGACAGCGGGGACGATCGATGTGATGGGATATTACCCGAACGACTTGAAAAACGAGTTCAAGAAACAGTATGCTGTCGTGATGGGGCAAAAGAGCCAGCTTTTTTTTGAGCTGACCGTCAACGATACACTCCGCCTTTTCAAGGAAATATATGAGATTTCGGAGACCGATTTTCAGGCGAACAAAAATTATTTTGTGAAACTCTTTGGTGTGGAAGATTTGATGGATGTGCAGGTGAGAACCATGTCGCTCGGGGAGCGCATGAAGATGGAACTGATCGTGGCGCTCCTCCACAATCCAAGGATCCTGTTTCTCGATGAGCCGACGATCGGTCTGGATGCCATCGCAGCGAAACAGATCCGCAGTTTCCTGAAAGAGATCAACGAGGAAAAGGGGACAACGATCCTCCTGACCTCGCACTACATCGAGGATATCAAGACACTGTGCAGGCGGACAGTCGTCATAAACCACGGCACAAAGATCTACGACGGTGCAACAGACGAACTGTTTGACCGATACCAGAGGAACAAGAAAATCATCGTGACCTATGACAGCCCGACGGATTACACGGTGCAACAGACAAAGCAGGTGGACGTCGTCATGGATGAGCCGTACAAAAAAATATACGAAACGCCAAAGGAAAATGCCAGACATCTGTTCTCGGAGCTCATGGCGCACGAACCCAAGGATATTGTGGTCGAGGAGGAAGAGATCGGGATTGTGGTTGAACGCATCTACCAGGAGACGGGGATCGATGAAAACGGAGGTATAGCATGAGAAAATATTGGGCAATAGCGAAAACATACACGAAGACACAGCTGGTATGGCGGGCAGACGTGATTTTCAATATGATCTTCACCATCTCCAGGATCCTGTTTGCGTATCTGTTATGGGGGATCCTGTTCCAGGGAAAGGAAACTGTCGGCATGTTCACCTTTCACGGCATACTTTCCTATTATATCGTCAACTCCTTTCTGTCGCAGCTGGAGATGTCTGACGGAATCAGCGGCGAGATCCATTACAGGATCCGGAACGGAACTTTTTCAAAGTACATGGTGATACCTGCCGGAATAGAACTGTATTTTATGGCGATGGAGCTGGGCGTGGTACTGTTTTATCTTGTGTTTGACTTCATCGCGGCAGTGGTGTGGATCTTCGTATTCAGGATCCAGTTTGTCTTTGTGACGGAATGGTCTGTGATCGCGTGCGCTGTCATTATGGCGGTGCTGGGAATGGTCTTTATGGTGCAGCTCAATTATTTTCTCGGTCTGCTGACTTTGAAATACCAGGGCATCGGCACATTTCTGATGATCAAGAATAACCTGGTCTCGCTGATCACCGGAAGTATCATTCCGCTGGCGCTGTTTCCGGAAAACGTGGTCCGCATCCTGCGCCTCCTGCCATTTTATTACGTCACCTATCTGCCATCCATGCTGCTGACTGGAATGTGCAGGGACGAGATGTTAGAAGGCGTTGCGGTCATCGCCTGCTGGTGCGTGGTCATCCAGCTTGTGATCCGGGGAACTCAGAAAAAATATTTTAAAACTTATGACGGGGTGGGGATATAATGAAAGAAAAAGAAAGAAAAGAGACCAGATCAAGTGCGATCAGGAAAAATATGCGTGTGCTGCGGGAACTGTTTTATTTGCGTTTTCATGGGATCGCTGTGTTCCGGCTGGATTTCTTTGCGCCCTTTTTTGTGGATGGAAGCCTGTTTCTGATACAGCTGCTGGCATTCGGGGTGGTGTATTCCAACGTGGAGACGATCGGAAGCTGGGGAAAGGGTGAGATGATCCTGTATATAGGGACATTTTCGCTGCTCAATGCCGTCAATATGACCATATATTTCTTTGGAACCAATGCTATTCCGCAGAAGATCCGTTCAGGGGAGTTGGATCTGTATCTGTCGAAACCAGTCAGTCCACTGTTCCGGCTGACGTTCGAAAACATCAGTCCAGGTTCCATTCCCCTCATATTGATGAGCATATGCATCATTGCGTTCGGTGTTTCGAAGCTGGAGCGGGGACTGACACTGGCAGGTCTGGCGTCATATCTCTTCTGGATCGTGCTCATGGAAATCTTGTACTATGAGATGGAGATCCTCATCCGCTCCGTTTCACTGTATATCGTTTCGATGGCGCGCATGGAGCAGTTGGAGGAGGCTGGCATAGATCTATGTATGAAGCTGCCTGGGATCGCGCTCCACGGAGTTTACAAAGTGATCTTTTACCTGATACTGCCGTACGGGATCATGGCAACACTGCCGGTGCAAAGTATGGTGGGGGAAATGACTCTGCAAAGAGCAGTCTATGGGATCGGCGTCGTTGTGCTGTTTTCAGCGATCACATGCGCGATGTGGACGCACGGGCTAAAACACTACAACAGTGCAAGCTCATAAAACAAAACGTCACAGCTCATTTTGACCAAAACAAGCGCGCGGACAGAAAGAGGATAAACAATAAATAGTAACCAGAAAAAGAAAGGACTAAAAAAAGAAAGGACTAAAAATGAATATTGATCAACAGATAGAATTTGATAAAATAAAAAAACAGTGGAAAGATCTTGCAGTCACAGACAAAGCAAAGGAAACGATAGCGGAAACAGGGTGTTATCTGTCGGAGAGTGAGCTGAGAAAACAGCTGCGGGACACCACGAACAGCCGGATCCTGATCGAAAGAGTTGGAACCCCGCCCCTGCAGAATGTCGCGGAGGCAAAAGAGATCCTGACGATCGCGGAGAAGGGGAACTGCCTGACGCCGTACCAGCTAGAGCGCGTGGAAAAAGTTCTGGTGTCCGTCCAGCGCCTGAAAGATTATCTGAGCAGAGGCAAAATGTTCAACAATCCGCTCGCCTATTATGAGGAAAATCTGGACGCGTTGGAAGCGCTCAGGGAGGAGATCAGCGAACAGATCCGAAATGGTGCCGTCGATGACTATGCCTCCAGAGACTTACGGCAGATCAGAAGCGATATCATGCGGTGCGAAGAGCAGATGAAGCAGAAGGCGGAACAGATCATGCGCTCCAACAAAGAGTGCATGGCGGACAGCTATTGCACCACACGAAATGGAAGAATATGCGTTCCTGTAAAAAAAGAATACAAGTTCAAGATACCAGGCAGTGTGATCGATAAATCTGCCACCGGAAATACTTTTTTCATCGAGCCGGTGAGCGTCGCAAAATATTGCGAGGAGCTGCAGCTGCTGCGCATCAGTGAGGAAAACGAGGTCTACCGCATCCTGTACACGCTGACGGCAATGGTCGCAGAAGCCGTCAGTGCGATGAGCGAAGATATCCGCATGATGGAAAAACTGGATTTTATATTTTCGAAGGGCAAACTCAGCATCGACATGGACGCCGTGGAACCGGAGATCAACACAGAGCGCCGGATCGCCCTGACAGACGCAAGGCATCCGCTGATGGACAAGGAAGTAAACGTCCCCCTGCAGTTTGAAATCGGAAAGCAGGCGAGAGGCATTATCATAACCGGCCCCAATACCGGCGGAAAGACGGTGGCGATCAAGACAGTCATGCTCTGCTGCATCATGGCGCAATGCGGGCTTCACGTCACCTGCACAGCTGCGGATATCTGCATGAACAGCGGATATCTGTGCGACATCGGGGACGGGCAGGACATCGCCGAAAATCTCTCGACATTCTCGGCACATATCAAAAACGTGCTGGAGGTCTTGGGAGAGGTAAACCGGGACAGTCTCGTGATCATGGACGAGATGGGCTCCGGGACAGATCCCGCGGAGGGCATGGGGATCGCTGTCGCGATACTCGAGGAACTGCGAAAAAGCGAATGTCTGTTCCTTGTCACGACGCATTATCCCGAGGTAAAAGAATATGCGGAGAAGACACCGAATGTCATCAACGCGAGAATGACCTTCGACAAGGAAACGCTGTGCCCTACATACCAGATGGTGATCGGGGAAGCGGGAGAGAGCTGTGCATTTTATATCGCAGACAGACTCGGCATGCCAGACGAAATGCTGAAAACGGCGATTCGGGCGGCTTATGGCGATGCTGCTGTGGACAGCTACAAATTTCAAAAAGATGAAACTCAAAATAAAGACACCGGTATTTCGAAACATGGCACGCGAAGGATATCAAAGACAAAAAAACTGTCCGCAGGCACAGATCTCAGCACAAAATACAAACGCGGGGACAGCGTGATGATATTTCCCGACAAAAAGATCGGCATCGTGTGTGAACCTGTCAATGAAAAAGGCATCCTGCGGGTACAACTTCAGAATAAAAAGATCTGGATCAACCACAAGCGGGTAAAGCTCCACGTGGCGGCGGAACGGCTCTACCCGGCAGACTATGATTTCTCGATCGTCTTCGAGACCGTGGAAAACCGCAAGTTAAAACACGATATGGAGCGGAAGTACACAGAGGAAACGATACACTATGATCCTGTATAAAACTGCGGAAATCCGCATGACAGAAAGATGCGCAAAACTGCAAAAATCCGTATCGACAGAAAAAAAACAGAAACTGTTGTAACGAATCTCTCCCCCAACGGATATATAAGTGAACTCTGCGGAAAGTAAAATCGTCGGCGCCTGAAAGGAGGTCTGCATGGAAGAATTATATAGGGAATACGGAAAAATCGTATATCATTTTCTGCTCTCCGTATGCCATGATACACAGCTGGCGGAAGAGCTGACGCAGGAAACCTTTCTGCAGGCTTTCCTGTCGTTAGAACGATTTGACGGCAGCTGCAAGATGTCTGTCTGGCTGTGCCAGATTGCCAAACACCTTTTTTACAGGCATCTTGGAAAAAACGGGCGCGAAATCCCGACAGAACAGGCACAAATGCCGGAAGCAAGAGCGTCGGATCATGTTGAACAGACGGCGATCGTCAGGCTGGAACTCATGGATGTACTCAAGGAGATGCAGAAACTCGCGCCGCAGATGCGCGAAGTGATCTATCTGCGCGTGATGGGACAGCTCTCATTCAAGGAGATCGGCGAGATCATGGGCAGGAGCGAGAATTGGGCAAGAGTGACTTTTTACCGTGGAAAGGAACAACTACTTTTAAAAAGAAAGGAGTGGGAGAGCGAATGAAGGGAATCAACTGCAATATCGTCAAAGACCTTTTGCCGTCCTACGTGGACAAGATCTGTACGGAGGACAGCCGGCGCCTGATCGAAGAACATATAGGCGGCTGCGAGCAGTGCCGCACACAGCTTAAACTGCTGCAAGGCACAGAACTTACCGACGAACAGGGAGAGCAGAGACGAATCTCGTACCTGAAAAAGTTAAAAAGGCATTATGAAAAAGGAATCACCAGTCTCGTCCTTCTGACACTGGCGATCATAGGCGCATCCCTGTTTCTGGTGGGGCATAATGACAGGAACCTGCTGTATGTGATCTTCCCCCTGTCTCTGATCGCCGCATATGGTCTGATGCCGGGCAGTCCGCTGGCGGAACAGCGATCGAAGTTTGCGGGAGTACTTATTGCCGGGAGCATCCTGGCAAGCATTTTCCTGGTGGCATATTACGGTTATGCTGTCCTGTATCTCTGTCGCAATGCACTGGATGACATGAAGGAAATAGGTCCATTTGGCGTATCATTACACGAAACCGGACCTTACCTGGAAAAAAGGCTTGTCTTTGCGGCAGTCACGCAGCTCGGTTTTTTTGTCCTGTCAAACATGCTGGGCTTGCGCGGATACCGGATCCATAAAAGTATCTATGGACTCACACTGACCGGCTTTTGGCTGGCGACAGGATATATTGGTATCTTGCATAATATGTCGACAGCAGAGGAGTTCAGCCGGATTTGGGTTAGGATGACAGCGTGTCTGATGGCAGAGGGCATTATCTGTTCTGCGGCAGCCTGCATTTTTGCGAAAATATACTTTCACATTCGTGACAGCAAAGGAGACTTCCGATGACGGAAGTCTCCCTTTTTATGCGCAGGGGTGCGTAGCGAAATTAGCAGCGTTGCTAAATTGCACAAAGTCCTTTTTACGACAGCGCTCCTGTTCACGTTTCTGTCTGTCATTTTAAATTTGTGCTGGAACAAATTTTTAGCGCAGCTGTTAGATGTTCTCGGAACTACAGATCTTTTTCATTCAGAGAACGGAATGGGTATGTTTTTTGCAACCGGTACATTGATCGTTGTTGTGCACACGATAAGTGAGTATTTGTCGTTGTATCTGTCTGCCTATACCTGCGAAACTTTTGCACATGAACTGCGGATGGGGTATGCCGGATATTATTTACATAGTGACGTTCAGACGCTCTCAAGTCTCAATGTGGGCGAAGAGCAGTCCGCTATGCAGAATGAGTTAAAAGACATCTCTGACTATCTGAGTGAGAATCTTTTTTCATTGATGAAGCAGTTAGGTACGTTTGTCGTCACTGTTATATTTCTGCTCTGCCAAAATATGAAACTGACTATGATTTCTGTGGTTCCGGTGATCCCGCTGATCCTTTACTGTTCCTTTTCGAGCAGGATCATTAAAAATTATACACAGCAATGTCAAAACAGCAGGAAAAAAATCAACGGGCTGGCAGATGTGATCCTGGAACTGTTTCCGATCATTCAGATTTATGGCGCATATGAGCTGATCAAGGGCTCTATGAAGGAAAATCTATCTGAATGGGGCGATTCAAATATCAGGAAAGAGCGGATTTCTGCCAGACTTATGTCGCTTTCGGGCGTGCTGTCATTCGTGCCGCTTTTGTTATTGCTTGGATCCGGCGGATTTATGGTGATAAATGAAACCGTAAGCATAGGTACTTTTTATATATTTATCAATCTATCGGGAAATGTTTCGGGGTTCTTACAGAACATGCCGGGGATCTATGCTTCTTTTCGGCGATTTAGCGCATCTGTTGACAGATTGGAGGGAAAAATATGGTTCGATACGCAGTTTTTTTAGAAAATATCTCATTCTCATATGAGAATCATATGGTGATAAAAAACTTATCGCTCAGAGCACAGCCCGGCGAGCACATCGGGATTGTCGGGAACAGCGGATGTGGTAAGAGCACTTTGCTGAAAATTCTTGCCGGTCTTTATGAGCCTGATTGCGGAACGGCTGTCATAGCAGGAGAGCATTTCCCGGAGAGGATCCGAAAGCAGGTAGCGCTTGTCATGCAGAATAACAGTCTTTTTCCCTTGTCCATAAGGGATAATATCACTTGTGGTCATAATATTTCAGAAGAGCTCGTGTGGTCAGCCTGCCAAAATGCGAGCCTCACACATATTTTTACTTTTATTGCGATCGCCGTTTGATGCTTTTAGGACCTGGCTTTCGGCAAATTTGATGAGATCTGTTTTCAGATGTCTGGAAATGGATCATTCCGGCGCACTTTTGAGATTATGTGTAGTATACGGCTTGCTTTGCGCAATGCTTTTTGTCTATAATGGAATCATATGGGTGGAATATGCAGCATTTTCTGCCAAAGCAGAGATCTGGCTCCAGAAAAAGATGTTTGAAAAAATTTTAAGTTTGCCGATCAAGCAGATAGACCGTCGTTTCAGCGGTGAGTGGATCACAAGATTAAACAGCGATATACAGGCGGCGTTTACAATGATGAACGGTCCGCTCAATATCCCTCATCTTGTAGTCGCTGTCATCAATACAATGTTGTCCTGTCTTTTAATGCTGAAGAGCAGTTGGCTTTTTTTAGGAATAACATGGATGTTTGCGGTTCCGCAACTCGTTATAAACAGCAAGATCGTGCTGAAAGCCAGTCCCAGATTAAAGGAAGCATCGCAAAACGCTATGGCGGAGAATACTTCCGCGATCAAGCCGCTGCTCACGGACGCAGATGCGATCCTGTTGTACGATGCCCAAGCCTTAATGATGACACACTGTGCTGAAAACAGCAGAAGACTGATGAAGATCAATATGAAACTGCATGTGAGAAGGGCTGTCAGCGATGCGACCATGCGCTTGTTCGGGATTGGGGGATATCTAATGATTCTGTTCATAGGGTACAGACTCATTTATAACGGGATGATGGCATTTTCGGATGTCGTTTATTGCTTTCAGGTCAGAGGTTCCATTTTAGCCGGGATGTCCATGCTCATAACCTGCATGAACAACCTCAAAACAAATTCAGTATGCATAAAAAGGATAAATGATACATTTGAAGAATAGGAGGGCTTTATGAAAAATGATCTTATGCTGATCGGAGAAATCGCAGACTTTTTTGGAATTTCCAGAAAAGCAATACGTTTGTATGAAAAGAAAGGGATTATTAAGCCCGTAAAAGTGGACGCTTCCAACGGGTATCGTTATTATTCGGCTGAACAAGTGCAGCAGTTAAATGCACTGTTGGAATTAAAATCGTTAGGTTTTTCTCTCGACGAAATCAAATCCTGCGAGAACTTTTGCGTTTTTCTGTAAAACGGCTCGGAACGTGTAAGTGTAAATAGATTTCGCGGAATTTGAATCATTTTTCTTGTTGGAATTCAGATAGCCGGCGTTTTAATTCTGCAAGTTCAGCCTGCTGATCTGCGATGACAATATCTTTATTTGCGATAACAGTATCTTTATTCGCGATGACAGCATCCTTATTGGCAAGTTCAGCCCTCTGTTGCGCAATGAGGGCATCTTTTCTGGCGTTCTCCTCCGCCTGATATTTTTGATATAGCTCGTACTCCGCGCGTCGGCGGCACTGCTCCTTGACCATGCGGTCAGCGCTGAGTTCATACATTGTGTTAACAGCTGATTCCATATATTGATCCGTCGTAGCCATAGCCTTCAACTCCTCCCATGTCTTAGCTTTGAAGAGTTTCGCCCACTGGTCGATCTTGTGCAGGCGATCCTCCTCGGTTGCAAGTTCGATACTATTTAATTCTACCACAGACAGCCACATCTTGTCTGTATAAATCCTGTGGTTTTTTATATTTTTCATCTTGTATGTGGCGTAGAATTCGGGGGCGTCCCCAAACAGGGAGAAGTCGATAAAACCGATGTGTACCGCAGGCGCCGGATCGATGTAGTTACTGCCTCTGGTGAGGTTGTCGAACGAGCGGCACAGATAGCTCAAGGCGCGTTCCTTCCAGTTGCCGTAGTAATTGAATCATTTTTCTTTTTGGAATTCAGATAGCCGGCGTTTTAATTCTGCGATGACAGCATCCTTATCTGCAAGTTCAGCCCTCTGTTGCGCAATGAGGGCATCTTTTCTGGCGTTCTCCTCCGCCTGATATTTTTGATATAGCTCGTACTCCGCGCGTCGGCGGCACTGCTCCTTGACCATGCGGTCAGCGCTGAGTTCATACATTGTGTTAACAGCTGATTCCATATATTGATCCGTCGTAGCCATAGCCTTCAACTCCTCCCATGTCTTAGCTTTGAAGAGTTTCGCCCACTGGTCGATCTTGTGCAGGCGATCCTCCTCGGTTGCAAGTTCGATACTATTTAATTCTACCACAGACAGCCACATCTTGTCTGTATAAATCCTGTGGTTTTTTACATTTTTCATCTTGTATGTGGCATAGAATTCGGGGGCATCCCCAAACAGGGAGAAGTCGATAAAACCGATGTGCACCGCAGGCGCCAGATCGATGTAGTTACTGCCTCTGGTGAGGCTGTCAAACGAACGGCACAGGTAACTCAAGGCGCGTTCCTTCCAGTTGCCATAGTTGATGACCTGCATTTCAAGATCGAGATGTGTCTTCTTGTTGACAGTGACTTCCACGTCGAGCACGAAAGTCTTGTCGTCAATGGATTCACCGAGGATGATCGGGTTTGCGATCTCCACGTCAAGCGTCTCGGGATCCAGATGGAGCAGGGAGCCGACAAGCCCTGTGAGAACTTTTGCGTTTTTCTGTAAAACGGCTCGGAACATGTAGTCGTTTGTCATGTTGTAGGGTATCTTTCCACTGGCGTTTGCAAGGGATATTGTGCTGGTTGTATTTGAGTGGTTCATGTGTTCAGGGAGTTATCCTTTCAGGGTATAAAATTATGAAATATTGTCAACTGCATCCGATCGGTGTGGAGCACATCGTAGCATATCGGAAAAGCACATGTCTACCCAAATGTCAAATATAATACGCGAAATGTCAAAAATAGCACAGAATTAGCAGTAAGCTCTCTCAAAAATAGAAGTTGACAGCATTGGTCTAATGTGTTAAACTAACAATGAGTTTAATGCGTTAGACCAATGGGTGATGGAAGGCGCTTCCCCTATCCAACGCACCATACAATAAACAGGAAAGGCGGAGATGATGATGGAAACACCAAAAATATTTGAAAGCGAGTACCGTTTCTGCGAGATATTGTGGGAGAATGAACCTGTGACAAGCAGTGAGCTGGTACGTCTGTGCAGCGAACGGTTAGAGTGGAAGAAATCAACTACATATACCGTGATCCGACGCCTCTCCGAGCGAGGAGTCCTGAAATCCGAGGGGACAGTTGTGACATCGCTCGTCTCCAAGGAGGAAGTGCAGTCCGCGGAGAGCGCAGAAGTAGTCGAGCGGACTTTTTCCGGCTCCCTGCCAGGCTTTATCGCAGCCTTCGCGCGGAGAAAAACCCTCTCCAGACAGGAAGTCGACGAGATCCAGAGGATCATAGATGCCTACAAAGAGTAGAGTACGCGCTAAATATGGAGGATTCATATGGAGAAACTATTTATCAATATATTTCAGATGAGCATCTATGCAAGTTATCTGATCCTGGCTGTTCTCCTCGTCCGTTTTCTGCTGCGGAAAGCGCCGAAAAGCATGCGGAGTTTTCTGTGGCTTCTGGTTGGGATCCGTCTGCTGGTTCCGTTTTCGGTGGAATCTGTGTTCAGCCTGATTCCAAATACACAGATCGCAGATGCGGTCATCGACACAACTGTGCCGCCAGAGCCAGACACGCTGTCAAACATCCCTTCCACAAAACCATCGGTCAGCCAGTCCGTGAACACGATCCTGCCAGCCAATAGTAAGCACACAGACAAAGCGCAGACAGCGGTTCTGCTCTGTGCGAAGATATGGCTGGCGGGAATGGCGCTGATGCTCGGCTATATGGTCATCAGCTGGCTGCATCTCAAAGGACGCGTCAAAATGTCCGTGCCAACAGATGCAGCACTGGATGGCGGCGGCACAAAAATCAGCCAGAAGATTTATCAAAGTGACGCGATCGAGAGTCCGTTTTTATTCGGGATCATCAAACCGCGCATTTATATTCCAAACCGCGTTGACAGCGATGCGCTTTTCTACGTAGTCCTGCACGAGATGACGCATCTGAAAAGAAAAGACCATCTGGTCAAACCAGCCGGATTCGTTCTTTTGTCCGTCTACTGGTTCAATCCTTTGGTGTGGGCTGCCTACATCATGCTGTGCAGGGACATTGAGCTGATCTGCGATGAGAAAGTTGTCAGACAGCTCGGTGCATCGTGCAAAAAAACATACTCGCAGGCACTTCTGAACAGCACCGTGAAACGCCGTGTGATCGCAGCCTGTCCGGTTGCCTTTGGCGAGGTGAGTGTAAAAGAGCGCGTAAAAAACGTGCTGGATTACAAAAAGCCGGCATTCTGGGTGCTGGCGGCAGCAGTGCTGGCATGTATCATCGTGCCGGTCTGCTTTATGACACAGAAGAAAGCGAGCAGCTCTGCAAATCCGGACATCCAAAGCAAAGAAGTTTACTTTTTGGACGATTTTAATGAAATGTCAGGCGATTATGAGATGCTCAATCCGGAACAATATCCCTTAGTCCCTTCGCTGAGATTAGGCGATGACGGCACGTTCACATTTTCTTACAGTGTGATCAGCTCCTATCTGCCCTATGGGACTTATGAGCGAAAGGACAATATCCTGACAGCTTCGACTGATGACGGAAAATATCACTATCAATTTACATGTGTCGGTGATGTCAATGACAGTCTGTTGTTTTTTGACGCGGCGCATTCGTCCGATGTGACGGACATCGACACGAAATTGAACGCTGACGCACCGATCAGGGATGGTTCGATATTTGTCAAGAACATCCTGTCCCAAACGCTTTCCGACGCGCAGGAACTGTCACAGACCTTCAATCAAAATATAGCGCAGGGCACGACGATGACCGCTTCCGAGCTCCAGGATCAGCTGCTATCCCTGACAGAATTGCAAAGACAGCTGACAGTGAAAGAGACGCAGGTACAGCGGCAACTGGAACGGTCAAAGGAATTGCAGCTGACACCGGAGGAATCAGCCGTTCTGGAGACAACACTGCAGGGGTGGATCCAGGCATCCCGATCTGCCACACAACAGCTTGAGGAAGATCTGGCTGCCTGCCAGTCCATGATCGACGCGTCAGAAGTTATTCAGACTGCACCCAGCGCGGCGTCTGAGTATACATTATCGGTATCTCCCCGGGTCATCACGAGCCAGAATGTGGACGACACGATCGCTAAGGACGCCAAACTGCTTGAAGCGCTGTTTCCAGACCACCATGAATCCATCCCGAATATCTCCTTTCCCTGTAATGTGGATCTGAACGGGGACGGCGTGGATGAGCAGCTCGAGTTTACCGATCTGGGCTACAACGGCGGAGATGGCGGATATGCGCTGACAGTCACAGACTCCGAGACCGGAAACAAGATCCCGCTGCCGGACGGCTACACAGAGGAGAGCGGTTTTCCGATCCACACTTTTTATTCTGTACAGCAGGGGGCGGAAGCGCAGCTCCTGGTCCGGCTCGGGGAGCAGGAGAGCGGCAAGACCGTCGCGGTGATCCTGCAGGAGCCTCTTTACAGGATCTATGAACGACGGAACCTGTCCGACGGATTGAAGAACGTCCTGCCGGATCGCACCTGTGAAATCGGCGCGGCAGATGCCCTGAGCGGCTGCAGCGTTTTCCGCTATGAAGATGAAGAAAATCCGGTCATTTTATTGAAAACTTATGTCTCGGGGCTTCTCGGACATATCGATACGCTGGGATATGTCATCACGGAGCTGCGGCTGCAGGAAGACAACACATGGATCTCAAAGCACTATTTTCTGTTCGACGGCTGCCTTGATCCAGCCGCAGCACCGCAGGAAACAGGAATCCCGTCAGGGAACGGCAACTCATTTCTTCCATTTGACGAACAGACAGATGTGGATTTTATACAATTGTCACCAGAAGATTAAACAAATGTTTATAGTATTTTGTGCAACCTGTACGCTTTTTGTATCATAAACGGATAAACACAGACTCTTGTCACAAAAATCCAATTATAACGTTGACACTTTGAGCAATTAGTGATAAACTATCAAATTGTAAAACATAAAACAATTATTTTTGGTTTTGAGGAGAGGGATAATGAAGAAGAGAATTGTTAATGTATTATTATCAGTTGCAGTAGTTACAACAATGATGTTTACCGTCACAGCTTGTGGCTCCAAGGATGATGGCAAGGGCGCAGAGCCTGCAACAGTCGAGAACACTGTGAGTGATGCAGAGCCTGCAAGCGAAGCGAAAGATGAGCCTGCAAGCGAGGCAAAAGATGAGCCCGCAGAAAATGCAGATGCAGCAGGCGGCATGAGTGTCAGCGATTGGGTAAACTCAGATGAGGCTTCTACATACACAAGTGTATTCAATACGATGTTTGACGGCGCTATGACAGCAACGTTTGAGGCAGACGGCAATACACTGTCTATGGTATTCACACTTTCAGAGGAGACTCTTGGAACAGACGGTTCTGATCTGACTGACGAGCAGAAAGAGGCAGCACAGACAATGATGCAGGAGCAGTATAATGCGTCAAAGGGCGAGTTCGAGCCTATGCGCGACGAGCTCAAGAAGTCGATCGGTGTTTCTGACCTTGTAGTGCGCATCGTATACAAGACAAGCAACGGCACAGAGTTATTCAGCCAGGATTTATAATCCAAAACAGTGATTTAAGAGTGATTTCGTGGAAGGCAGCAGATATTTTCTGTTGCCTTTTATCACAATAGAATAGGGCAAAATTTCGACACGGAAAGTATCACACAGTTCAATGAGCAGCACGAAAAGGAGGAAAACAACATGAGTCTGACAGAACAAAAAAAGGCAGAGTGGGAAAAAACACTCCGTGAGGCAGCGCTGATCGGTCCGATGGACACGATCCAGGAACACACAAAAGGGGATTTCTGGGATCTGACATCACAGATCAGTGGAAATTTTTTCTTTACAACAGAAAAATTTGTGTTCGTGAGCGGAGGATTGATCGGCAAGGTATCTTTCAGCATCCCGTACAGCAAGATCACAGAGCTCAAGCTTTGCAATATCGGCGGTCTGATCCCGCTCATCCCGACAGGTATCAAAGTCACCTATACGGAAGAGAATGGAAAAAGTGTGAAAAAGAAATGTTCTGTCATGAAGAGAAAACAGTGGATCTCGTATCTGCAGGAGAAGAGCGGCGTCTCCTCTTAAACCGCGATTCGTGCAAAAAAATCTCACCGGCACCGATGGGATTTTTTTGCTTTTTTCTCTTCATATGTGTTATACTATATTTAAAAATATATGAACAATAGATTTTTAATTCATTTGTTATGCAATTTCACAACAACTATTCTTTGAAATGAAAGACGCGGGCAGGAAATATTCCTACTATGAAAAACGCAAAGGAGGACGGACTGTTGAAACAGTTTCAGGTTATGATACGACTCATATTGTTTTTGTTTGGCATGGCTGGATGCGTGGGATTTATCATGCCTTTTCTGACGAGACGAATTCTGAATATCGGAAACCTGTCCGGTCTGGGCATCTGTGCCGTACTGATGCTCTATGCTGTATTGATGCCCTGGATCCATCAATGGATACGCATTTTCTGGCAGAAAACAGCCGGAAAGATCGTTCTGGGCATTTTGGCTGCAGGGTTAGCTGCGGGGCTGGTGCTGGCCGTCGTGATGACTTTCCTCATGGTCAGAGCAGCATACGTCAAGCCCGCCCCCGATGCCACAGTGGTCGTGCTTGGGTGCAAGGCGTACGGAGAGCGCCCAAGCCTCACGCTGGAAGAACGTCTGAGGGCTGCCATCAAATACCTCAATGCCAATCCGGAGGCAGCATGCGTCGTGTCAGGAGGGCAGGGGGTAGATGAAACCCTGTCCGAAGCACAGTGTATGTATCTCTATCTGGTCAACCACGGCATTGCTCCCGAGCGGATCTACCGGGAGGATCAGTCCACGACCACCCGCGAAAACATAGCCTTCTCCTATGAGATCATAAAAGCGAACGGACTCAATGAAAAACTTGCGATCGCTACCAACAATTATCATGAATACAGAGCGGGCATGATCGCGGATGATCTCGGGCTGGAACACGGTGCCGTCCCGGGCAGCACTGCGCTGTGGCTTTTGCCGACGTATTATGCGAGGGAACTGCTTGCGATATTATACGAATGGATATTTTGATTTTGGAGTGTTCTTTTGGGGAAAAATATGCTACACTATAGCTATATTGCATACGAGGAGGTATCGTAATGAAATCAATCATACAGGATATGAGACAAAATAATCTTATCAATGCGGTTATCATGGTAGTCTTGGGGCTTGTGCTCGTGATATGGCCGCATATTCTGGGTGTCATGCTGTGTTACCTTATCGGAGGCGCGCTGATATTGATGGGCGTCATACAGCTGATCGGTTTTCTGCGCGGGGAGCGGCTTGGTTTTTACAACAAGTTCAACATGATAATGGGGATCGTGCTTGTACTGCTCGGCATATGGATCTGCACGCAGCCGCGCATTGTGCTGTCGATCGTCCCGATGGTAGTGGGCATCATCGTGCTGATCCACGGGCTGATGGATATCCAGTACACGCTCGATATCAGGAAAACAGGAAATACGAAATGGTGGATCGCGCTGATCGCCGCCGTTCTGACCCTCCTGATCGGCTTCATGCTGGTATTCAATCCATTTACAGCCTATGAGATCACGATGGTCCTGCTGGGGATCGCCATGCTCTATGACGGCGGTTCCGATCTGGTCCTGCTGATCTTTGCGCGTCTGGCGCAGAGGGATACGGACAGAAGGATCCGTGAATTTAAGGGAAATGAATAGAATTGTACGGCGATCAATATAATGACGGCTTCCGATATCTGCTATTCGGAAGCCGTTTCTCCATCATCCTCATCGCCGCCTGACAGCCACTTGTCAAGGATATGCCCGTCGTTTGTTATCTCGTATACGGTCACGTTGTCGCTCTCCGGGATCTTTTCACCCAGCAGGAGCATCCCGATATACTTGATCCCCTCCATAGAATTTGTATAGTACTGATACGCCGCATCCGCGTAGTGCTTGCCGAATTCCTCTGATTCGTATGCCGTGTGGTAGAACGCGACAGCCTGTGTCATCTGCTCGCTCGCCTTCTGCGCGAGTCCCGGCACGCTCTCGAACCGGCTGGGTGCCTGCGCCTCGGCAAGCACTGCGAACTCTGCAAACTCCTGATCCATATCATCGAGGATCTCCAAAAGTTCGCCGACCGATTCCTTCTGGCTGACATCGAGACCGTTTATTTTCGCGTCCGCCTCCTGTATGTAATCCTTAAAGGCGGTGACGGAAGAAGAGAAGACCGCAAGCTCCTTTTCCTCCTCGCTCGTATCACCACAGCCAGACAGACCGAGTGTCCCCAGCAGGGCAGCAGTGACCAGCAGATTTTTTTTGCCTGCAAACCATTTGTTCATTTCCCTAGATTCCTTTGCATGATCCATTCTATAATTTATACTTTATCATAATAACCACGCAAAAGCAACTTTTTCGACAGAAAACTATTTGGGTTAACAGTTCAGCCTTCGGCTTCCTGTTACCTATTTAACGCACGCTTTTTTCCGTGCTGACGGTCGAGAGATTTAGGACGGATTTTGCGGACATTCAAAATAAAAAAAGAATGTGGAGGTAACAGGCAATGGCAAAATCATTATTTAAGGAACTGGGCGGCAAATACGAACGGCAAGGAGATTATCTAATACCGTGTATGGCTTTACCCACCGAAGTAGAACAGCCGATAGGCACATGGGGACAGCGGCATCTGGACTATCTGAAGCAGTACCGCAGGGTTACATACACCAATCTTCTCACAAGCGGCAAACTCAACACTTATCTTACCGACATTGATAGGCAGGCGCAGGAACGCTTTGAAAGGCTCATAGAGGACATGAAACAGGCGCAGGGCATAACAGAACAGCTAAAGGAAGAAAATGCCTTAGAATGGACAGGAAAAACCCAAAAGTTTAGATTTTGTTTTGGCTTTCTTTTGTCAAAAATGGAAATAAATCTGTTGGAACAGAGCTAAATAACAGTGTTTTTCTCATTTTGTCATAATTGGAGCATCGCATTTGGCGAAATGAAATCCAAACTTTTTTCTACAAGAATCCCCTATTATCAAGCCATTTTCAGAAAAGTTTGGATTTCAGGGCGGCTCAATAACATAAGAGCGTGTGCGAGGGAGATTGTGAACGAAGAAATTATTTATGTATAGTTAATCAAAAGCGGCGGGGAGAAATCTTCGCTGCTTTTTAGATATGTATGAGGTTAAAATTTTTGGTATAATAGAGAATGATTTTTGCTTTAATAAAAGATAAATTTATGTATTGACTCTCTCGTAGCGTAACGGTTTAGGATAAGATTGGAAGGAGGAAATAATGAAAACAGTCAAAGACGTGTCAGAGATAAGCGGAGTAAGCATAAGAACATTAAGATATTATGATGAGATTGACTTATTAAAGCCAACGGAATTGTCAGATGCGGGCTATCGCTTATACGACAATAAAGCATTAGAAAGATTGCAGGAAATTATGTTCTTTAAAGAATTAGAGATACCATTGGAAGATATAAAGAAAATAATGGACAGTCCTAATTACGATAAAGAACAGGCTTTATTAACTCAAAAGAATTTATTGGAGCAAAAGCGAAATCGGCTAAATGGGATTATTGAGTTAATATCAGACGTGATGAAAGGAGTTAATACTATGAGTTTTAAGGCATTTAGTAACGAAGAGATTCAGGAAATTTTAGACCATATGTTGGGATGTATGTCAAAAGAATCACTGAAACAGCAGATACAAAAATATGGGAGCGAGGAAAAATATCGGGAATATTTAGCAGCAGGCTTTTCAAATGAACAAGCCATTGCAGACGTTTTTAAATGGTATGGCAGTAAAGAAAAAGCAATGGAAGCTATTATGCAGTCAACTGGTGATGTTAAGGAATTTAAGCAGGAGCAGGACAAAAATACTGAAATATATAAAAAGTTTATGGCGGCAAAAGAAACTGGTGACGCTAATGTAGAAAAAGAAGCAGTCGAGCAGCTTGCGGAAAATTATAAGGAGATGTTTAAACTTGACAATGCCAGAAGCATACTTTTGGATTTAGCAAGTGAGTATCTGCAAAAACAGAAGTTGGCAGAAGCTACGGACAGCCAATTTGGAAACGGTTGTTCTGAATATGTTGCATATGCGATTAAAAAGTATTATGGTGTTTAATTTCGTTGTAAACGTAGATAAATCCCTATGTCAAAAGGATTTGACATGGGGATTTTGGCTAAAGTCAAATTCTTTTGGTAGAAGCTGGGTTTGTTGAATGATAAGATTCTGGTGGTTCAGGGATACTATTCAATCGACAAACTAAGAAAGGAGAAAGAAAGTTGGAAGTTGGCGCACAAATAAAAAAATATCGCAGTAATATGGGGATTTCCCAAGAAGAATTGGCAGAAAAGGTCTATGTAAGCAGACAGACCGTTTCTAATTGGGAAACAGGGAAAAACTATCCAGATATTCATAGTGTATTACTGCTAAGTTCTGTATTCAACGTATCTCTTGACCAATTAATTAAAGGAGATGTTGAAATTATGAAAAAAGAAATCAAGGAAACAGAAATTAAAAAGCTCAATAAATATGGCGGTATATATGCTGTGTTTTTGATTCTAACAGTCATTACATTTGTTCCGTTTATAGTGTTCATGGACTGGTATGGGCTGATTCCGTGGAGTGGAGTGTATGCTATTGCACTGTATTTTGCATTTAAAACGGATAAAGTCAAGAAAGATAATCATCTTTCAACCTATAAAGAAATCGTTGCTTTTACGGAAGGAAGGAGATTAGATGAGATAGAGGAACAACAGGAAATCGGGAAACGTCCATATCAAACTGTAATGTATATGCTTGGAAGTGCAGCAATAGCTTTTATTGTTGTTTACTTGATGGCAAAGCTTTTCTCTCTGTGAGCAACGTAGTTTATTGGTTTTATTTCTTTTGATAAAGGCAAGGTCAATGTCCACCAAATAAAAAAAAACAGTGCGATGGTGGGCAGTTTCACTATACCTAAAAGAATAAAAAGATGGAGTTGTCCTCGAAGGAGAGTGGAATGTCCTACGCGTTGATATCGGGCGTGCAGAAGATTAAGTTTTCGGGGGCGGAAATGCGTGCGTTCGCACGGTGGGGAAACCTTTATGCCGAATGGGCGCGTCTTACCTACAATCCTCCGATGTTCCTCAAAATAAACAGTGTTATTTCAAGCGCCATCTCGCTTGCGGGAACGCTTTTGATGTATAGCATTGCGGTATCGTCAGGGGTGTCCGTAGCGAACTACTACGCATTCAATACCGCTTACAGAATGGTTTCGGGGGCATTTATATCGCTTGCGTCAATTACGCTGACTGTGGCGCAGATTAAGCCGATCATGGATATGATAAAACCGATAATGGAGGCTGTTCCCGAAATTTCTGAGGGAAAACAGATGATCACGCGGCTTTCGGGCAGCATCGAACTGGATAACGTTTCCTTCCGCTACAACGAAAATATGCCGCTTGTGATTGACGATCTGTCGCTGAAAATCCGTCCGGGGCAGTACGTGGCAATCGTGGGCACAACCGGGTGCGGGAAGTCTACGCTTTTGCGGCTTATGATGGGCTTTGAATCGCCGCAGAAGGGAGCCATTTACGTTGACGGTAAGGATATTGCGGCGGTGGATTTAATATCCTTAAGGCGCAATATCGGCGTGGTAATGCAAAATGGCAAGCTGTTTACAGGAGATATTTTCTCGAATATTATCATTTCCGCACCATGGCTTACCATGGATGAGGCCTGGCATGCTGCCGAATTGGCAGGCATTGCAGAGGATATCTGTAACAAAATGTAAAGGTAACTTAATATTAGGGAGGAAAGCACTATGGAAAAAAAAGACCTTATTGCAAATGCAACACAGACAAAATCTGACGAAGAACTTATTGCAAAGGCAAAACAGGCAAACTCCGTCGAAGAGCTTATGGCTCTCGCAAAGGAGAATGGTTATCCGATGGACGAGAAGGAGGCAGAATTTTATTTTGAAAAGCTTCACAAGACGGGCGAGTTATCGGATGATGAGCTTGGCAATGTAACAGGAGGCGGATGCCGTCCCAATCGTTGTAAATTCTGCGGAGGTGACCTTAACGCCGTCAAAACACACACTTATCCTCCAAATTTGACTTGCCCGTACTGCGGCGCGTGGGGGGATCTCTAGGTAATATCCGTATTTTGCGGCAGTTTCCGCAAATAATGATAAGGAGTGAATTGAGATGAGCCGGTACATATTAAATCCAGACATCGCCCTGCGCTCATGGCGGCTGGTGCCGTATGCGTATTACAGAAAGGGTGTCCGTTACGCGAAAGGATTGAAAAAGGAAGAGTTTGAATTCCTTTTGAAATGCGACGGTAAAACGGAGCTTCGGGGGGAACTGCCGCTTGCGGAAAAATTTTTGGATATGGAATTTATTGCCCCTGCAAAGAATGAGGATAGCCTGTCTGAATGGCAAAAACACCTCGACTGTGACAACCGCTATTTTCCTGCCATGAGCTGGATGATAACAGGGAAATGCAATTATAACTGCCTGCACTGCTTCAACGCTGCCGATAACGCTCCCATAATGAGTGAGTGGACGCCTGAGGAAGCAAAGATGCTGATGGAGCAGGCGCAAAAGTGTGGAATCAATGCTATTACGATTACAGGCGGCGAGCCTATGCTCCATAAGAATTTTTTTGAGATTGTGGAGAGTATTTACGCACACGGAATGTACCTTGAGGATCTGAACACGAATGGTTCTTTCCTTGACCAGACAGCATTGGAGCAATTTAGGAAAATCGGCTGTAATCCGCTGATTAAAATATCCTTTGATGGAATCGGGTATCACGACTGGCTCAGAAACCGCAATGGGGCGGAGGCAGACGCGCTCCGGGCAATTCGGGATTTGATGAGAAGAAGGCTTCTCTGTCAACATGGATATATAAGATAACGCAGAATGCCGTAATCGACTATTATCGGAAGGCGAAGTCGGTTTACGGACTGCCAGAGGAACTTTGCTTTGAAGGAAACATCGATGAGGAAATGCTGAACGAGGAAACGCTCAAAAGTCTCGCAGACGCTCTCGAGCAGCTCCCCCAGCGGGAGAGCGATATCATTATCCTGCACTATTATAGTGGGAAAACATTGAAAAGTATCGCAGAAATAATGGATATCTCATACAGCTATGTAAAGCTGCTTCACACAAAGGCTCTGAACAATCTGCGCGAAATAATAAATGAATGAAATGATTTTGCAGAATTTCGGTTTGCCGCTGATGATCATGCTTTACGCTTACATGAATGGGGGGATTCCTCCCGTTCCTTAGCTGTAAAAGGGATATTAATTTCATGTCTCTTCTGAAAGGCGCTCCGGAACATGCGATATTCGCACGATTCCGGAGCAATCATTTTGTGCCATGGGAAACGGATGTTGAACGTCCTCACAAATGTAACAGCTTCCTTGGAATCCACCCACTCGTCAACAGTCAAGTTATCTGTTAACGCCAGTGCACTGGCGTCGCCAGAAGTCCACGAATCGATGCAGCAGCAGTACAACGAGTTCAAAGAGCAGCTTATATCCAGTGGAAATGTTCTAAAGGAGGAGATCGACGCTTCGAAGATCCATATTGTATACAAGGCAAGTTCCCGCTCCTCGTCATTTGTATTTTCACATCCCGATAAAACGATAACTCCAGCCAGGGTACAAGTAAGCATCGTTTTCATTTAGAATCCGACTACTGTGATGACTTGAAAAATAACAGCGGAACAATCGCATCCCCAAAATTTTATTGAAAAATAGTTTACTTAATCTGCAATATTATGTATAATTAAATATGTTTTGTTTCTAAAAATGACGAAAACATAGCAAATCAGATTTGAAAGGATAAGAGTGAACATCATGATCGGTGCTGACGCAATCGTAAAATGTCTCGAGAATGAAGGTGTTACGACGGTATATGGCTATCCCGGCGTAGCGATCTGTCCATTTTATAACAGCATTCTCGATTCAACCATCAGGACAATATTAGTTAGAACAGAGCAGAACGCTGCACACGCAGCAAGCGGAGAAGCCCGAGTCACCGGTAAAGTAGGCGTGTGCGCCGTCACGAGCGGACCGGGCGCCACCAATCTGATCACAGGTATCGCGACGGCTTTTGCCGACAGCATCCCCATGGTATGCA
Source organism: uncultured Lachnospiraceae bacterium (assembly GCA_910585765.1). Lineage (GTDB taxonomy): Bacteria > Bacillota > Clostridia > Lachnospirales > Lachnospiraceae > COE1. The sequence continues at coordinate 26,440 of CAJUES010000025.1, forward strand.
TCTCAGGACAGGTAAAGAGTGAGCAGATCGGAAGCGATGTGTTCCAGGAGGCAGATATCACAGGCGCTGTGGAGTCTTTTGTCAAGTACAGCTATCTGATCAAAAATGTGGAAGATATCCCGCGCGTATTCAAGGAGGCTTTCCATATCGCAAACTCCGGGCGGAAAGGACCTGTGCTGATCGATGTTCCCATTGATATACAAAATGCTGCCATCAAGAACTTCAAATATCCTGAGACAGTGAACATAAGAGCTTACAAACCGACCGTAAAGGGAAATCCGGTACAGATCAAGAAGGTCATCAAGGAACTTGAAAAGGCAAAGAGACCCATCATCTGCGCGGGCGGCGGCGTGCATCTGAGCGATGCGGTTCCAGCGCTCCGCACGTTCGCGGACAGGTACCGGATCCCGGTGGTGTCCACCATGATGGGGATCGGTGTCATGCGCACGGAGGATCCGATGTATTTTGGCATGGTCGGCAACAACGGCAAGGCGTACGCGAACCGCGCCATGAACGAGTCGGATCTCCTGATCATGGTCGGCGCGCGCGTGGCGGACAGGGCGATCAGCCAGCCTGATCTGATCATGACCAACAAGATCTTGATACATATCGATGTCGATCCAGCCGAGATCGGCAAGAATGTCGGACCTTCGATCCCGCTTGTGGGCGATGCCGGACATATCTTTGACGACATCATGAAAGAGGAATTTACCTGCGAACATGAAGCGTGGATCAGGACGCTGGAAGAATACCGCGCTACGATGGTCCAAAAGCGGAATCCCAACCCGGATTATGTGGATCCCGCAGCGTTCATCAAAATGCTCTCCAACGAGATGAAGGATGATGCGGTGTATGTCGCCGATGTAGGGCAGAACCAGATCTGGAGCTGCAATTACCACATTGTAAAGAACGGGCGTTTTCTCACCTCGGGCGGTATGGGAACCATGGGATATTCGATCCCGGCGGCAATGGGGGCAAAGCGCGGTGCGCCTGACAGACAGGTCATCGCTGTATGCGGCGACGGTTCGTTCCAGATGTCAATGATGGAACTTGCGACCATCATGCAGCACCATATCCCGGTAAAGATCATCGTGATCAAGAACAATTATCTCGGCATGGTGCGCGAATTCCAGCACTATACCTACAAGGACAACTACTCGGTTGTCGACATCAAGGACGGCACGCCCGATCTCGAGAAGCTTGCAGCCGCGTATGCCATCCCGTTTATCCGGGTGAAAGATATGTCGCACGCCCAGGAGAAGATCAGGGAGTTTCTGGCCGAGGACAACACGATGCTCATGGAATGTCTTGTAGACCCTATGGACTTAGTTAAGTGAGGAGGTTCCATTTCATATGAAGAAAATATATTCCGTATTAGTGGAGAATAGATCCGGTGTGCTCTGCAAGGTCTCAGGTCTGTTCTCAAGAAGATGCTTTAACATAGACAGCCTGGCGGTGGGAGAGACGGACGATCCGGCAGTTTCCTGCATGACGATCGTGAGTTCCGGAAACCAGCGGACGATCGAGCAGATCGAAAAGCAGCTAAACAAGAAGATCGACGTCATCAAGGTCAAGACTTTTGATGAGAAGGACAGCATCAGCAGGGAGCTCATGCTGATCAAGGTGAAATACAACAGGGGCACCCGGCGCGACATCATGGAGATCTGCGAGATCATGAAAGCCGACATCGTGGATATGTCAAACAACAACATGATCATACAGATCTGCGACATGCCGGAGCGGATCAAGGTCATGCTCGATATGCTCAAATCGATCAGCATCGTGGAAGTGGCGCGGACAGGGACACTGGCTTTGCCGAAATGTATTGACAATTAATATCAGAATTGCTAAAATAAAATCTGGTTATTTATGCAGGGATTTGTAGTTATTTATGCAGTTTAAGGGAGTGTATCTTTATGCAGAATAGAGTATTTCAGCTTTTGGTGGATAACAATGCAGGTGTCCTCAGCCGCATATCAGGTTTATTCTCAAGGCGCGGTTACAATATTGAGAGCATCACGGCAGGTGTGACGTCAGATCCGCGCTACAGCCGCATCACCATCGTGACCTCGGGCGACGAGGAGATCCTCGACCAGATCGAGAAACAGGTCGCAAAGCTGGTCGATATCCGGGACATCCGGGAACTGAAACCGGAGAAGAGCGTTTACAGGGAACTCTGCCTGATCAAAGTAAGGTCGACACCCGAGAAGCGCCAGGGCGTGATCGCTGTGGCAGACATTTTCCGGGCGAAGATCGTCGATGTCAATGTGGACAGCCTCATCGTCGAGCTCACCGGCAACCAGTCCAAGATCCAGGCATTTATCGATCTGCTCCAGGATTACGAGATCCTTGAGATCGCGAGGACAGGTATCGCAGGTCTTGGGCGCGGCACCGAGAATCTCGTCCATTTGGAATAGCTGTTATTCATAATCACATTTATGATTATCACAAATATATCTCGGAGGAAAATCCTCTGCTCGCATGAGCAGCGCTCATTTTGCTCCGCAAAACAAGGAGGATTTAGAAATGTCAGAAGCAAAGATCTATTATCAGGAGGATTGCAACCTCTCTCTGTTGGAGGGCAAGACGATCGCAGTCATCGGTTACGGAAGCCAGGGACATGCCCATGCACTGAACGCTAAGGAGTCAGGATGCAATGTCATCATCGGTCTCTACGAGGGCAGCAAGTCCTGGGACAAGGCTGTGAAGCAGGGATTTGAGGTTTATACAGCGGCAGAAGCGGCTAAGAAGGCTGACATCATCATGATTTTGATCAACGATGAGCTGCAGGCAGATATGTACAAGAACGATATCGAGCCGAACCTTGAGGCAGGCAATATGCTGATGTTTGCGCACGGCTTTAACATTCATTTCGGTTGCATCACTCCGCCCAAGGATGTCGATGTCACAATGATCGCGCCGAAGGGACCGGGACACACCGTGCGTTCCGAGTATCAGGCTGGCAAGGGTGTTCCCTGTCTGGTGGCAGTGGAGCAGAATGCCACAGGAAAGGCGCTTGAACTGGCGCTCGCTTACGCGCTTGCCATCGGCGGGGCGAGAGCAGGTGTCCTCGAGACTACTTTCAGGACAGAGACAGAGACAGACTTGTTCGGTGAGCAGGCAGTTCTCTGCGGTGGTGTGTGCGCGCTGATGCAGGCGGGCTTTGAGACGCTTGTCGAGGCAGGGTACGACCCGAGGAACGCTTACTTTGAGTGCATCCATGAGATGAAGCTCATCGTGGATCTGATCTATCAGTCAGGCTTTGCAGGCATGAGATATTCGATCTCCAACACGGCTGAGTACGGCGATTATATCACAGGACCGAAGGTGATCACGGAGGAGACCAAGAAGACGATGAAGAAGATCCTCTCCGATATCCAGGATGGCTCCTTCGCAAAGGAATTCCTGCTGGATATGTCCCCTGCCGGACGCCAGGTGCACTTCAAGGCTATGAGAAAGCTAGCTTCTGAGCATCCGTCCGAGAAGATCGGCGAGGAGATCCGCAAGCTCTACAGCTGGAATAATGAAGAGGATAAATTCATTAACAACTAAAATATTATACATATTATTGGATTAATTTGTCAGAAAAGTTATTCAAAAGGGAGAAATTGGAAACATACGTTTCTTTTTCTCCCTTATTGAATTAACATGTGCTATACTATGATAAACAGGATCATCTTATGTTTCGGAGGTATATGAAATGTATGCTTATATAAAAGGTCAGATCGTCGACATCTCGGAAGACAATTTGGTGCTCGAATGCAATAATATCGGGTACAATATCAGAATACCTCTCAGCGTAGCACAGCGGCTGCCGGGGATCGGCGCTTCCGTAAAGATATATACTTACACGAGCGTGCGGGAAGATGCCTTTCAGCTGTTTGGTTTTCTCTCAAAGGACGATCTGGAGATCTACAGGAAACTGATCGCGGTAAACGGGATCGGTCCCAAAGGCGCACTGAGCATTCTGTCGGCAATGAGCGCTGACGACCTCCGTTTTGCCATCCTCTCGGGAGATGCCAAGGCAATATCGAAATCCCCGGGGATCGGCAATAAGTCGGCGGAGCGGATCATTCTGGAACTGAAGGACAAGGTTCATCTCATGAGAGAGGATGTTTTGGACTCCCCGGTGTCCGCAGCGGATGTACAGTCCGGTTCCGAGGCGTTAAATGAAGCTCTGGAAGCAATGACAGCACTGGGGTATTCTCCGTCCGAGGCATTGAAGGCGCTGAGACAGATCACTGTCACGGATGACATGGACTCGGGCGCTGTATTGAAACAGGCATTGAAGATCATCAGCACTATGTAGATATAGACGTAGATATAAACGTTTTTGGAGGGTTCTATGGCAGCCAGAGTGATAGAGACAAAACTTTTGGACGAGGATGTGAAGATTGAGGGAAGTCTTCGTCCCCAGTCGCTGAAAGAGTATATCGGACAGAAAAAGGCGAAGGAAATATTGAGGATCTATATTGAAGCTGCAAGACAGCGGGAGGACTCGTTGGACCATGTTCTGTTTTACGGGCCTCCCGGTCTGGGAAAGACGACGCTTGCCGGGATCATCGCAAACGAGATGGGCGTCCACATCAAGGTGACAAGCGGGCCTGCCATCGAAAAGCCCGGCGAAATAGCCGCCATCCTGAACGGGCTTCAGGAGGGGGATATCCTGTTCATCGATGAGATCCACCGGCTGAACAGGCAGGTGGAGGAAGTGCTTTACCCTGCCATGGAGGATTTCGCGATCGATATCATGATCGGAAAGGGTACCGCCGCGCGCTCCGTTCGGCTGGATCTGCCCAGGTTTACGCTGATCGGCGCCACGACGCGTGCAGGGCTTTTGACGGCTCCGTTGCGGGATCGTTTTGGCGTCATCCAGCATCTTGAGTTTTACTCTGTCGACGAGCTGAAACTCATCATCCAGCACTCGGCGCGCGTGCTGAATGTGCAGATCGATGAGCAGGGCGCATTGGAACTTGCCAGGCGGAGCCGCGGCACGCCGCGTCTTGCCAACCGTATGCTGAGACGGGTGCGGGATTTCGCGCAGGTGAAGTACGATGGACGGATCACGCTGGAGGCTGCAAACACGGCGCTCGATATACTGGATGTCGACAAACTCGGGCTCGACCAGACAGACCGGATGATACTGACGACGATGATCGAGCGGTTCAACGGCGGTCCTGTAGGGCTCGACACCCTGTCCGCCGCAATAGGGGAGGACAGCGGCACGATCGAGGATGTGTACGAACCGTACCTGATCAAAAACGGCTTTATCACACGCACCCCGCGCGGCAGAGTTGTATCAGAAATTACATACCGTCATTTCGGGCTTGAAATACCGAAATAGTTTTTGATATAATATATAAAATTTTACATTGGAAAGGGGCAAGATTATGTCTGCCAAAACAGATACAGAAGTGATAATCGGCGGCAAAGTGCTGACTGTCAGCGGTAACGAAAGCGCTGAATATCTGCAGAAAGTTGCAGCTTATATCAACAACAAGGTCAATGAGTACGCCAAGCTGGACAGCTTTAAGAGACAGTCTGTCGACAAACAGAACATGCTGATTCAGCTGAACATCGCCGACGATTACTTCAAAGCCAAGAAACAGATCGAGCTTCTCGAACAGGAGCTGAAAGCAAAGGACAACGAGTTATACGATTTGAAGCATGAGCTGATCGCCACGCAGATCAAACTTGACAATACATCAAAATCCTTAAAGGAATCAAACGAGGCATTGAACGAGCATTCAAAGCAGATCATCCGTCTCGAGACGGAGCTGAAGGAATCAAAAAAGCATGAGTGAACAAAAAGTAGAACTGTTGGCGCCCGCCGGGGATTTCGCCTGTTTTCGCGCAGCCGTCAACGCCGGGGCTGACGCCGTGTACCTGGGCGGGGATCAGTTCGGCGCACGCGCATATGCAGGGAATTTCTCGGATGAGGAGATCGTCCGGGCACTGCGCATCGCCCATCTGTTTGGCAGAAAGATCTATCTGACTGTCAATACCCTTGTGAAGGAGAGTGAATTTGCCAGTCTGATACCGTATGTCGCGCCGCTGTACGATGCGGGTCTCGACGGCGTGATCGTGCAGGATATCGGCGCCCTGAACTGTCTGCGGGAAAACTTTCCCGGTCTGGAGCTGCACGCAAGCACGCAGATGACGATCACGGGCGCATACGGGGCAGCCTACCTGCAACGACTCGGCGTCTGCCGCATTGTTCCCGCGCGGGAGCTGTCGCTTGACGAGATCAAAGCGATCAGGGAAAGGACCGGTCTGGAAATAGAATGTTTTATTCACGGCGCGATGTGCTACGCGTATTCCGGGCAATGCCTGTTCAGTTCTATCCTGGGCGGCAGGAGCGGAAACCGCGGACGATGTGCGGGGCCATGCCGGCTGCCCTACACCTCCGGCGGGAATCAGGCGCAATACCCGCTCAGCCTGAAGGATATGTATACGCTTCCGATGCTGCCGGAGCTTATGCGGGCAGGGATCGATTCCTTCAAGATCGAGGGGCGGATGAAAAGCCCGGAATATGTGGCCGGCGTCACATCCATATACAGAAAATATATCGATCTGTACCTGGAAGATCCAGAAAAGATCTACCAGGTAGATCCGGCGGATGAGCAGATCATAAGGCAGCTGTATATCCGTTCTGATACCTGCAACGGATATTATCAGAGACACAATGGCAGATCCATGGTTACGTTGAGGGAGCCTGGCTATTCCGGGAGCACACCGTCAGTTTTAGACGATATCCGGGAACGGTTTATCGCGCGGGATATCCTTCTGCCGATAACGGGATCTGCAAAGATCCGGGCGGGGGAAGCGGCCGAACTGACGCTCGAGCACGGCAGCACTTCCGTGACGGTGCGGGGGGAAGCGGCAAGCCCGGCTGTGAATCGTCCGCTGAGCCGCACAGATATTTCTCAGAAGCTTGAGAAGCTGGGCGATACCTGCTTTGCGTTCTCCGATCTCACGGTCGACACGGATGAGGCTTCGTTCATGCCCGTGAAGGCACTGAACGAACTGCGCCGCATGGCAGTTTCCGGTTTGGAGGACGAGCTGCTGAAACGAAACCGTCCGGCACGGCAGGCGGCGACTGCCATAACAGGTGCAGCACCCGTCCGCAGCAGGGCAGTCGTGAAAGATACAGGGCGGAGGAACGATCTGTGTGTGTATGTCTCGACACGTGAGCAGCTTATGACTGCCGGCGCTTATCCAAAGTTACACAGGATTTATGTGGATGCGGATCTGTTTCTGCGCGAGAAGGAGGGCGCAGAGCAGTCGCTGCTGCCAGGCAAAGAATATTTTCTTGTGCTGCCCCATATATTTCGTAAGAGAACATACCCGTACCTTCCGGCTTACGAAAAGCTGTTAGGGAGCGGCAGTTTTTCCGGTGTCATGGTCAGGAATTTCGGGGAACTGCAATGGCTGTGCGAAACGGGCTATGCCGGCGGGATCGAGTCGGATTACACGATTTATGTATGGAACAATGCGTCACTGTCCTTTTTGGCGGAACAGCTCGACTGCATCACGCTGCCGCTGGAGCTGAACAGGAAAGAGCTGGGCAGGCTTTCTGCAGGTCACAATACCAGCTTTGTTTTGTACGGCTACATTCCCATGATGTACTCGGCAAACTGTATCAGAAAGACACTGGAACACTGCATAAATGATGCGGGCGCTGCAGATAATAAGTATTATTTGACGGACCGCTACCAAAATATCTTTACAGTGACTCAAAATTGTATACACTGTTACAATATTTTGTATAACACAGTGCCTCTGTCCCTTCACGGTCATCTTGAGGCGATTTTGAAAAAAGGTTGCTACAGCCGGCTGCGTCTTGACTTTTCAATCGAGAACGCGGCACAGACGAGGGCTGTGATCGAGTATTATCTAAACCTTATGGCAGGGACAGCCGGAACCTTTCCATACAGAGAATTTACAAACGGACATTACAAGCGTGGAGTAGAGTAGAATGCTTAGAGCAGTAATTGAATTGTCAAAATATATCCTGGTGATCAATATCTTATTGTACACGCTGACCAGTTTTATGGTTCTTCGGCGGGATGACAGGGAGCGCAGGGGATTTGTTTTCGTCCTCCAGTACCTGATGATCCTGATCAACCATATGACGGGCAGTCTTGTTCTGCTGTCATCGAGAAAGGATTTTACATACCTTTTCCTGCCTCTTTTTCAGGTGATCGTGGTGTTTGCCTTCCTGGTCCTGATGCGCGCGATATACCCAAGGGCTGACAGACTGATCCAAAACCACATAGCGCTTCTTTTGTCTATCAGTTTTGTGATCCTGACGCGGATATCGCTGACACGTTCGATCCGTCAGTTTACGATCGTGGCGATATCGCTTGTGGCGGCATTGATCATCCCTGCGTTTATGAAATATACCAGACTTCTGAAAAGCTTTGAGTACATTTTTGCGGCAGCAGGCATATTGATACTGGGTGTCGTGCTGATCCGGGGGAGTATCACAAACGGTTCCAAGCTGTCCTTCTCGATCATGGGACTGTCTTTTCAGCCGTCGGAATTCGTGAAGATCATCTATGTACTGTTTCTGGCGGCGATCCTGTCAAAAGCGGAGCGTTTTGTGTATGTCGTACTCTCCGCGGTGCTGGCAGCTGTCCATGTACTGTTCCTGGCAGCGTCCAAAGATCTGGGAAGTGCCTTGATCTATTTTATCTCCTACATCGTTCTGCTGTTTGTCGCCACGCGCAAGATGCGGTATCTGATAGCCGGTCTTGCGGGAGGGAGCGCGGCGGCGTATGTATCGTACCTCATGTTTTACCATGTGCGCGTGCGTGTTTCGGCGTGGCTCGATCCATGGAACGACATCAATGCCACCGGGTATCAGATCGCCCAATCCCTGTTTGGCATCGGGACAGGCGGGTGGTTTGGCATGGGGATTGACGCGGGCACACCAGGTACAATCCCTTATGTGGAACAGGATTTCATCTTTTCTGCCGTCTGTGAGGAGATGGGTGTCCTGTTTGGCATCTGTCTGATCGCGGTCTGTGTCAACCTGTTTCTGGAGATCGTCCACATAGCGCACTCCTGTCGCGATCCCTTTATGCGGTATGCGTCATACGGATTGGGGATCATCTATATCGTGCAGCTGTTTCTGACGGTCGGCGGAAACAGCAAGTTTATCCCGCTCACAGGGGTGACACTGCCACTGATCAGCTACGGTGGAAGTTCAGTGCTCGCCACCTTGATCATGTTTTCTGTCATCCAGGGATTTTATATCAACAATGACCTGTGCTGTGAAACAGCGCCCGGCGAAGACAACGCCGGGGCTCACATCCCGAGGTTTCATATGAATATTGTCGCCGGCGTCTTTGCGGGTTTATTTGCCGCGATCAGCGGATATCTGGTACACTATGTCTACTATGACAGTCCGCAGGTCATCAACAATTCCTACAATGCAAAGCGCCAGGACATCGTGGCGGCAAAGACAGTGCGGGGGGATATCCTCTCCGCCGACGGCCAGGTACTGGCCACCACTGTGACAGACACGGATGAGCGGCGCTATCCTTTCGGCGAAGTGTTCGCGCATGCAGTCGGCTATGCCTCGCACGGGAGAATGGGTGTCGAGCAGAGTGCGAACATGTTCCTTGTCTCATCGAACATTTCTCTGGGAAACAAACTGCAGAATGACCTTGCTGACGAGAAGCATATGGGAAATACCGTCGTCACCACCTTTGACACAAAACTGCAGCAGATCGCATATAATGCCTTGGGATTGTACAGCGGGGCTGTCATCGTGACAGAGCCGTCATCCGGCAGGATCCTTGCAATGGTGTCGAAGCCTGATTTTGATCCGAATGCGATCAGTGTGATCTGGGATGATATCCTTGCTGACACAACAAGCTCCGTCCTGCTCAACAGGGTTACACAGGGATTGTATCCGCCTGGATCGACCTTCAAGATCCTTACAGCCCTGGAATATATACGGGAAAATCCGGAAAGCTACAAGGAGTATCAGTTTCAGTGTACCGGAAAATTCTCGGATGGCACGAACACGATCAACTGTTTTCACGGCACGAACCACGGAGCAGTCGACTTTACAAAGTCCTTTGCAAAATCCTGCAACTCGTCCTTTGCAAATATCGGACTAACACTTGACAGAAACAAGCTCGTACAGACGCTCGACAGCCTGTATTTCGGCAGCGATCTCCCTGTTGGTTTTCCGGCAAATGTCAGCCGTATCTCCGATGATATACTCGACAGCGACGGAGTGATGATCCAGACCGCGATCGGGCAGGGAACCACGCAGATGACACCGATTCAGATCGCGATGATCACAGCGATGATCGCCAACGACGGCGAGATGATGGTGCCGTACGTGATCGACCGCATTGAGACCGCGGACGGCAACGAGGTCAAAAAGTATACGCCGACCTCCCTGGGGCAGCTGATCACGGAACAGGAGGCCGCCGCACTGCAGGAAGTGATGGCGGCAGTGGTGCAGGAGGGCACAGGAACCCGTCTGATCAGTGAGGGCTACAGCGCGGCAGGCAAGACGGGATCGGCAGAATACAATGACGCTTCCGACTCGCATGCGTGGTTCACCGGGTACACGTACGACACAGAAACACCGCTGCAGATAACCGTGATCCTGGAGGGCGCAGGAAACGGCGGCGAGTTTGCCGTACCGATGGCGAGAAGGATATTGGATCAGTACTACAGTGAGAAATAAAGCTTTTTCTGCCTTTTGTATAAAATATCACAAATTTTTGAAGAATACTTTGTAATTTTTTGCGAAAAGGTGTATATTAATATTAGATAGAATTTTTATGGTAGAAGGGAGCCCAAAAATGATTAATCGCTTATTTGGAAATTATCTGGTAGAAAAACAAATATTGACGCAAAACCAGCTGGATGACCTACTTCCGGTCCAGAAAGATTTCAAGGCTGAGGTGGCTACAATAGCAGTTATCAATAAAATACTTTCATCGGCAGCCGCACTGGATCTTTTGAGACAACTGGACCAGGGAAATGAGCGCTTTGGAGATGCAGCGATCGAAGCCGGTTATCTCAGTGACGAGAAGCTGGACGAGATATTGACGTATCAGATGAACACGTTTATGAAATTTGTCCAGAGTCTTCTGGACAGGGGCGTATTCAGTCTGGAACAGGTCAATCTATTTTTGGACGAGTTTCAACGGCTTGGCGGCTACACGGATGCCCAGATCAGTTCGCTGATCCATGACGACCTCGAAGAGTGCATCTACATTTTTGTTCCCCTGAAATCAGAAAGGCTCAAGGAATTTGCCCTGACGCTCGTGCGGACGATTCGGAGACTGCTCGACAGTGACGCTTATCTGGACAAAGCATACACGGCGCGTTCCCTGCAGCTAGACAAATATGCATGTCAGGTGATCGTCGGGGATATGCATATGAAAGTATACATAAGCGCACCTGGCGACGGTCTGCTCGCCATTGCCAATCACTTTGCTGAGGACACATACGATGCGGTTGACGAGGACGCCCTGGACAATGTCGGAGAATTTATCAACTGTGTAAATGGTCTGTTTGCCACAAATCTGAGTTATGATGATATCACGATCGATATGAATTCGCCCGAATACTCAGTGGATGGGCCATTTATCAGCAACGAGAAACTGTATGTCATTCCTATACACGCCAATGGTTACAGTTTCAGGGCAGTTTTAGAAGTATATGAATAAAATATGCTTTACAAAGTTTTATAAGAGAGTAAGGAGATTAAAAAATGAGTACTGTTTTGATAGTTGATGATTCCAAGACATCGAGATATATGCTTCGCCATATCCTCGTCGAGAATGGCTATGAGGTGATCGCGGAAGCGGAGAACGGGCAGGAGGGGTACGATAAATACTGCGAGCTTGAGCCTGATTTTGTCACGCTCGACATTACCATGCCCGTGATGGACGGCATTGAAACTCTTGTCAAGATAAAAGAGTACAATGAGGAAGCCAAGGTGATCATGGTGACGGCATCCGGTCAGAAAAATAAAATGCTCGACGCGATCAAACTCGGCGCGGCAGATTTCGTCACAAAACCCTACGAGACGAATCAGATCATAAGCATCATGGACAGCATGAAGTAAAATATACGCACCATACAGGAGGAAACAGCATGATTCAAGCTACTAGCTGTGGTGGCGTAGTCATTTTCAGGGGGAAAATATTACTTTTGTACAAAAATTTCAAGAACCGGTACGAGGGCTGGGTTCTGCCAAAGGGCACTGTCGAAACCGGTGAAAAACATGTGGAGACCGCTTTGCGCGAAGTGTTCGAGGAGTCTGGCGTGAAGGCCACTGTCATGAAATATATCGGAAAAAGTGAATATACCTTCAATGTACCTCAGGATGTCGTCGAAAAAGAAGTTCATTGGTATCTGATGATGGCAGATAATTATTTCAGCAAGCCGCAGCGCGAAGAATTTTTTGTGGATTCCGGGTATTACAAATACCATGAAGCGTACCATCTGCTCAAGTTCTCTAACGAGAAACAGATCTTGGAGCAGGCATATCAGGAATACCTGGATCTTCGAAAAAAAAAGCAATGGATAAAACCACGTTGAGACGCCAAAATGTTTGCACTTTAGCAGAAACACGTCTATAAAGGAGGTCGGCTTTGACCTTCTTTTTGGTTTGAAATATGCGAAATATTATGTTAAAATAATCATTTGGAACCGGATCTCGCGCTGTGCTGCAGGATCCGCAGGAAAGTCTATTAGAGAGCAGTGATCAAGATGCATTTTAGCAGAAAATTATATATCAGCCCATCTTTGCATAAAAAGTGTGGAAAAGTAAAGTGGAAACTGCGGACTGGCAGACCACAGCCTGCAGTATACATTATCGCCCTGGCGAAGAACAACGACCTGCTTGAAATCTACCACAGCGGGCTTCTCAAGCAAAAATACTACAAGAAAAAGCAGAATGCTCCCTATATTGTCGGCATCGCTGCAGGATACGGCGGGGCTGTCGACCTGGTTATAGAGATCATCGAGGATGTTTTGCGCGAAACCGGAGCCTGTGACGTAAAGACTTATTTTGCAAAATAATTTGTTTGAACATTAAGGGGAGCTTATGTTATCAATACTATTAACTGTTTTGAAGGTGATCGGGATCTCGGTTCTGATCATTCTCGGACTCATTTTGTTCCTGGTGCTGTTGGTTCTGTTTGTGCCGGTCCGTTACAGCGGCAAGGGCAGCTACGATGGCAGTGCGTCTGCCGTGGGACTGCGCGCGTCATGGCTTCTGCACATGATATCCGTGCGGGGAGAGTACCAGAGTGAGCAGGCGCTCCACATATGCTTGAGGATCTTTGGCATCAGGATATATGACAATCTCAGGACTGACAGGAAAAAAAACAGGCATAAAAAAGTGAAATCAACGAAAACTAAAACAAAGGATACCGGTGAGATCCAGGCTGCCTCGTCGGAGGAATCGGTGTGGGAAGCCCCCTGTTTGGAGCCGGAGCGCAAAGACGATCCGTGCGCGGAAAATGCCGCGGCAGGAGCGCGTACAGCAGGGAGTGCCGGCTCTTCGGACGAATCGGTCGACAATAGCGAAAAGAAACCGGGAATTGTTCAAAAAATTAAGAATTTTTTAATTAATTTTGTCAATTTTTTCAAAAATATAACGTTCACAATCCATAAAGTTTGTGATACAATAGTTAGGATAAAGGATAACATAAAATATTACCTTGGAGTGCTGCAGCTTGACAGCACAAAGCGTGCATTTGCGAACTGCCAGTGTCAGCTGATGCGTGTCCTCAGAAAAATATCTCCGCGAAACTATCACGTCAGCCTTCATCTCGGTTTTGACGATCCTGCGGTGATGGGGGAGATCCTCGCGGTGTGGGGAATGCTCTACCCGCTGCATCAGGGAAATATCGATATACAGCCTGAGTTTGATCAGACTGTTATGGAGGGCAGTTTTTCCTTCCGGGGACTTGTCAGCGTGTTTGTCTTTGCGCGTGCTGCATGCATTCTGTTTTTTGACAAGGATATCAAGCTTTTGATCAGACAATTAAAACGCAGTGAAATTTGATTTGGAGGTATAGAATGGCTGATAATAGTTTTAACGAAGTAGTGAATTCCATGATGCAGGGAATGGAAAGCTTTCTCTCATCCAAGACAGTGGTCGGAGAACCGACACAGGCAGGAGATACGACGATCATCCCGCTGGTGGATGTCACCTTTGGCGTCGGGGCAGGCGCGTCTTCCCAGGAGAAGAAAAGCGGCGGAGCGGGTGGCATGACCGGAAAAATGTCCCCCAGCGCAGTGCTGGTCATCAAGAACGGGCAGGTGAGGCTCGTCAATATCAAGAACCAGGATACCGTCAATAAGATCATTGACATGGTGCCGGATCTGATCGACCGTTTCACATCCAGGAACGAGGATATGCCCAGTGACGACGAAGTGGTCAGCACAGCCTTTCCGGAAGACAAATAGGGAAATAAACAGAACACACCGCGCATATAATAAATAAAGATATGCCCGGGTGTATGTTTATGCGCAAACTGATAGGTTATACCCTGTTCTGGATCGCCGTCGGCATGCTCTTTATGCTGGTGATCGGCAACACATGGGTTGGATTGATACTTATTGCCATCTTTATTATTTCAGGGTATTTTCTGATTGACTGCAAATAAGCTGACTGCAATAAAAAATTTTAAATAATAAATTTTAAATAAAAAACTTCAAATAAAAGACCTCGAATAATAAACTTTGAATAACAAACTTTGAAAACAAACTTCAATAAAATAGCTTCGTATAGGACAATTGCAGATAAAAAGCAACGTTTCATATACAAAAAGGGAGTAGATCAATATGTTGGATTTTGATGAGGAGCTCATGAAAGCTGAGGCACCGGATGACATCAAGAAGATGAAAACCTGGATGTTTCAGGAGCAGGTCAGAATTCAGGCAAAGCGGGACGAGCTTCAGGAGCTTAACCGTGAACTGCAGGATCTGAAAAGGATGCTTGAACGGGAAAAGAGTGCACTCGAAGTGCGCGAGAAGATAATCAAGAAGCGCTTTGACGACAACGAGATATTCATAGCCAAAAAACAAAAGATTATCGAGGACGCGTACCATCAGCTTGCCCTCGACAGGAAAGCACTAGAATGTGAACGCTTGAATTTTGAACATGAGAGAAGCAAGTACAGACGCCAGAAAATGAGTGGTCCCAAACCCATGCACCAATCGTATGAGTCGGGCGCATATGACAGCACAAGCTTTTTCCGGGGTGTTGACAATGACATGGCTTTGCGGAAGCGGTACAAGGAACTGTTGAAGATATTCCATCCCGACAACAAATGCGGCGATACCAAGACATTGCTGCGTATCCAAACTGAGTATGAGAGTCTAAAGAGCCGGTACTACGAAAGTTAGATAGTACCGGTTCCTTTTTATGCGCAGCCCCGTGCAGAGGAACTAAGCCGCAAGGCGGCGCACGGGAGTAGTGGAGAAGGTCGTTCCCCTACTCGATTGCGCAGCCCCGTTTGTATAAAAAAAGAAGCCTGACGCCTCTTTTTTTATACAAACAAATCATGTTCTGTCAATTACGATCATGCGCGCTCAACAGCTCCCGAACGCAGACATCTTGTGCATACGTGCATTCTCTTAGCAGCTCCGTTCACTTTGCATTTTACATTTCTTACATTGGAATTCCAAATTGCATTGGATCTTCTATGAGAATGGCTTACGTTATTACCGAAATGAACGCCTTTGCCACAAATATCACACTTTGCCATCGTTAGCACCTCCTCGACTAAACTAAGTCATTCGACTCACAACAGTAGTATCTTATCAGAAAAAGTAACATTTGGCAAGTTATTTTTCATAAAATTAATAACTTTTTATAAATGTTGGAAATTCTCTTAAAATATATGTTTCCTTTTTTCCAAAAAACGGTTATAATAATAGCATTAATGTTTTTTATTTTATTTGTAATAAAATATAAAAGGAGGATTTCTATGAAAGGATCTATGAATACCCACATGGGTAATATCTATATTGATCCTGAGGTTATCGCCCAATATGCGGGGAGTGTCGCTGTCGAATGTTTCGGCATCGTCGGGATGGCCTCAGTAAACGTGAAGGACGGTCTGGTGAAGCTTCTCATGAAGGAGAGCATCACACATGGAATATCGGTAAACATCGTAAACAATAAATTGATTCTTGATTTTCACGTTATCGTGGCGTACGGTGTGAGTATCATCACTGTATGCGACAATCTGATTAACAATGTAAAATACAAAGTTGAAAATTTCACAGGTCTCGAAATCGAAAAGATCAACATCTTTGTTGAGGGCGTTCGAGTGATTGATTAAGGAGGATTTCTGAAGTGGGATTAAATGTAATCGATGCGAAAATGCTTTCAAAGATGTTTCTCGCTGGAGCAAAAAATTTGGAGCATAAAAAAGAATGGATCAACGAGCTGAACGTCTTTCCTGTTCCGGATGGCGATACCGGCACGAACATGTCTATGACGATCATGTCGGCTGCCAGGGAAGTCGCAGCCATAGCAGAACCGGATATGGTATCTCTCGCAAAAGCGATCTCATCGGGCTCCCTCAGAGGGGCGCGGGGCAACTCGGGCGTTATCCTGTCACAGCTTTTCAGAGGATTTACAAAAGTCATCAAGGAATACGATGAGATCAACGCAGCGATCCTCGCCTCCGCCTGCGACAAGGCTGTGGAGACGGCGTACAAGGCTGTCATGAAGCCAAAGGAGGGTACGATCCTCACGGTTGCAAAAGGTGCGGCAAAGAGGGCAAACGATCTCGCAATGGCAGGCGAGAAGGATCTCGAAGTGTTTATCGGCGAAGTCATCAAGGAGGCGGAAGCTGTCCTTGCGCAGACCCCCGAGATGCTTCCGGTGCTGAAACAGGCTGGTGTGGTCGATTCCGGCGGTCAGGGACTTGTGGAGGTGCTCAAGGGCGCTCATGAGGCATTTCTCGGCAAGGAGCTCGATCTTTCTCTCGATGTAGATACGGTGTCCAAAGCAAGCGCAATGCCTTCCAATATCGAGGCGCAGGCAAATGCCGAGATCAAGTTCTGCTACTGCACACAGTTTTTGATCATGCTCAACAAACCCTTTAATATCAAACAGGAGATGGACTTCAAGGATTATCTCTCGTCGATCGGCGATTCGATCGTCGTTGTGGCGGACGACGAGATCGTCAAGGTTCATGTGCACACAAATGATCCGGGCCTTGCGATGCAGAAGGCACTGCGGTACGGTTCGCTCACCACGATCATCATCGAGAATATGCGTCTCGAGCGCGATGAAAAGGTTTCCGACATGATGGAGAAGCAGATGCAGAGCACGGAGCTCCCGGACAGATCCACGCCGGATCCCGAGAGCGGTGAGACAAGTTCACCCGAGCACAAGGACACGGGATTTATCGCTGTCTCCATCGGTGAGGGCATGAATGAGATATTCCGCTCGCTCGGCGTCGACTATATCATAGAGGGCGGTCAGACGATGAACCCGAGCACCGAGGATATGCTCAATGCCATCGAGAAGATCAATGCGGATAATATCTTCATATTTCCGAATAATAAAAACATTATCCTCGCGGCAAATCAGGCAAAGCAGCTGACGACTGACAAAAACATCATCGTGATTCCCACCAAAACAGTTCCGCAGGGCATCACGGCGATCATCAACTATGTCCCGGATATCTCGGTCCAGGAGAATGAGGCTGTCATGGCGGAGGAAGTACAGCGTGTCGCGACCGGGCAGGTGACATATGCCGTGAGAGACACGATGATCGACGACAAAGAGATCCACGAGGGCGACTTTATGGGGATCGGTGACAAGGGCATCTTGTCAGTGGGCACCGATCTGCACGAGGTTGCGTTCCAGATGGTAAAAGAGATGATGTCGGACGAGTATGAACTGATCAGTATCTATTACGGTGATATCATCAAGGAGGAACAGGCACAGAAGCTGGCGGACATGATCCGGGCGGAGTTTGGCAGCTGCGATATAGAACTCCAGTTTGGCGGACAGCCGATCTACTCCTACATCATCTCGGCAGAGTAAAAAGCAAACGTGTCGTCCGCCCGCAGACAGATCGTGTCAGGGACGGATGCGGCGAAAACAGTATCAGACAAAGAGAAGAGAAGATTATGTATTTGAATGATCCGATTACAGCGCTCAAAGGGATCGGCGAAAAGACTGCGGCTTTGTATCACAAGTTAAATATTTTCACAGTCAATGACCTGATCAGACATTATCCCAGGGACTATGAGGAGTGGCGCGATACTGTAAAAATTGGGGAACTGAGGGCAAATCAGGTGCATGCGGTGCGTGCCATGGTCATCAGCGCTCCCCAGACTGTACATATAAGGAAAAATATGACGATCACGACCCTGCGCGTCAAGGACGACAGCGGTGCCTGCGACATCACATACTTTAATATGCCTTATATCAAAAACAGCATCCAGCCTGGCAGACAGTATATTTTTCGCGGGCGCGTGATGTTAAAAAACAACCGTATGACCATTGACCAGCCCAAGATCGTCAGTCCGCACGAGTTCGCCCAAAATGTGAACCGGCTTTCTCCGATCTATCCGACCACGAAAGGACTCACGATCGCCGCGATCACCAAGACGGTCCGCGCCGCGATCGATGCCCTGGACTTTGCAGAGGACTACATACCTGAATCTATGCGCGTGGAATATGGGCTTCCGGGCTTAAAGGACGCCCAGTCAGGAATTCATTTCCCGACCGACCGGGAGGCGATGCTTGCCTGCAGGAAGCGGGTTGTATTCGAAGAATTTCTGTTCTTTATCGTGTCCGTCCTGTTTCTGAAGGACATGGCGACACAGGAGATCAATGATGCGCCGATGATGCGGATCGATGCCTGCCAGGATTTGATCGACCAGCTTCCCTATGAGCTCACGAATGCACAGAAAAAGGTATGGGCTCAGATCGAGGAGGATCTGTGTTCGACCCATCTCATGAACCGGTTGATCCAGGGCGATGTCGGTTCCGGCAAGACGATCGTGGCGATCCTTGCGATGTTTATGTGCGTGATGAACCATCATCAGGCTGCATTTATGGCACCTACGGAGGTGCTCGCCAAACAGCACTATGAGTCGATCACAAAATTGACCGAAACGTATGGACTGCCTTTTAAACCGGTCTTGTTGACCGGTTCTTTGACGGCAAAGGAGAAGCGCAGGGCGAAGGAAGGGATCGTCCTTGGCACCTGCAATGTCATTGTCGGGACACAGGCGCTGCTGCAGGACGATGTTGATTTTTACGATCTGCGCCTGGTCATCACGGATGAACAGCACCGTTTTGGCGTCAAGCAGCGCGAGACGTTTGCCCAGAAGGGCATACAACCGCACATTCTCGTCATGAGCGCCACGCCGATCCCCAGAACGCTTGCCCTTATCCTATACGGGGATCTGGACATATCCGTGATGGATGAGCTGCCGGCAAACAGGCTTCCCATCAAGAACTGTGTCGTCAACACAGATTTCAGGAAAAAGGCATACGAGTTCATCGCAAAGGAAGTGGCAAACGGCAGACAAGCTTATGTGATCTGTCCCATGGTGGAGGCAAACGAGGAGATCATGGGCGACCAGCCGGTTCTTGAGAATGTTGTAGAATACACGGAAAAGCTCAAAAAAGCGCTGCCAGATACCGTGCGGGTGGAGTACCTCCACGGGCAGATGAATCCAAAGGCAAAAAACTACGTGATGGAAGAGTACGCAGCACACCACATCGATGTGCTGGTATCCACCACGGTGATCGAGGTCGGCATCAATGTGCCAAATGCCACTGTGATGCTCGTCGAGAACGCAGAGCGTTTCGGGCTGGCGCAGCTCCATCAGCTCCGCGGGCGCGTCGGGCGCGGCAAAGAACAGTCCTACTGTATCTTTATCACGACGTCAAACCAGAATGACACGCTGGAGAGACTGCAGGTGCTGAACAAGTCAAACGACGGCTTTTTCATCTCATCGGAGGACATGAGGCTGCGCGGTCCCGGTGATCTGTTCGGCATCCGGCAGAGTGGTCAGTTTCAGTTCCAGCTGGGCGATATTTATCAGGATGCCGCGATCCTGCAGGAGGCACAGCGCTGCGCCGAAAGACTGTATGATGCCTGTCTCCACGATGGCGCAGCTGAGGACGAAAGCAGTGAATATCATGCCTTTTGGAAACACTATGAGGAGAATACTGCCGCCAATTTTGATTTTATCAATATCTGACTAAGATCCATATCACACAGATGATAAAAATTTTTTCAAACGTACACCGGGGCAGTATAAAACAATTACATAGGCTCTCGGAGTCTATTTACATGAATTATAGGGAGAGAGAAGGATATGTCGAAAATAGCAATCGTTACGGATAGTAACAGTGGTATTACACAGGATCAGGCAAAGGAGATCGGCATCCGTGTGCTGCCGATGCCCTTCATGATCGACGGGGAGACCTATTATGAGGAAATCACACTCAGCCAGGCGGAATTTTATCAGAAACTAGCCCAGAATGCAGATATTTCCACCTCGCAGCCATCGCCGGAGTCCATCACACAGCTTTGGGATTCGCTCCTCGAAGACAACGATGAGATCGTCCATATCCCGATGTCCAGCGGACTGAGCGGTTCCTGCCAGACGGCGGTCATGCTGGCGCAGGACTACGACGGCAGAGTCCATGTTGTCAATAACCAGCGGATCTCTGTCACACAGAAACAATCCGTTTTCGACGCACTGGAACTCGTCAAGGAGGGGAAGAGCGGCGGTGAGATCAGGGACATACTAGAGGCGGATAAGTTTAACTCCAGCATCTACATCATGATCGATACACTGTATTATCTGAAAAAGGGCGGACGCATCACGCCTGCTGCCGCGGCGCTCGGAACGCTGCTGCGGTTAAAGCCGGTTCTCCAGATCCAGGGCGAGAAACTCGATGCATTCGCCAAAGCAAGGACAGTGACACAGGCAAAATCCATCATGATCAATGCGATCAAGAGCGATATCGAGAAGCGCTTTGGCGGTCTCACACCGGACAATCAGATCTATCTGGCGCTCGCACACACGCAGAACGAGGAAGCTGTGAAGGTATTTAAGGACGAGATACAGGCACAGTTCCCAGATTATCCGATCATCGCAGTTGATCCGCTGTCGCTGAGCGTCTCCTGCCATATCGGACCGGGTTCGCTGGCGGTGACGTGCTGCAAGAAACTGCGCTAGAGCATCTTTCAAACACGCTTCGGAATGAGAGAAAGACACAAAAAAAGGAAACGGATATGTTTCCTTTTTTTGTGCGTGCGCCTGCAGAGACTGATCTTAAACAAGCGCGGCAGTGATGATCGCCATGGAGTACACCTCAATCGCGTTGCAGCCGCGGGAGAGGTCGTTGACAGGTCTGTTCAGCCCGAGAAGTATCGGGCCATACGCCTCGAAATTACCCATTCTCTGCGCGATCTTGTAGCCCATGTTTCCGGAGCTGAGATCCGGGAAGATGAACGTGTTGGCATGGCCTGCAACAGCGGACTTGGGGCATTTGGTGCGGGCAACACGCGGTGACACGGCGGCGTCAAACTGGAGTTCGCCCTCGATCGGCGTGAGCGGAAATTTTACCTTTGCCTTCGCAGCCGCGTTGCGCATCTTCTCCACGTCGGGACCCTTGCCGGATCCGAGTGTGGAGTAACTCAGAAATGCAACCTTCGGGTCCACACCGAATATTTTTGCACACTCGATCGTCTCACCGCAGATCTCGACAAGCTCATCCTCTGTCGGATTGATGTTGATCGCGCAGTCGCTCATGGCGAGCACCTCGTTCTCACCTGTCGCACCGGGACGCACGAGGATGAAGCACGATGACACGATATTGTTGCCGGGCTTTGTCTTGATGATCTGAAGGGCAGGGCGCACGGTGTCGGCTGTCGAGTAGGTCGCTCCGCCGAGCAGAGAGTCCGCAATGCCCATCTCCACAAGCATGGTGCCAAAATAATTCGGCTGTGTCAGCGTCTTTCTCGCCTCCTCCTGCGTCATGCCTTTGCCCTTGCGCAGCTCGCAGAAACGCTCGACCATCTCATCCATCTTGTCATAGTTGTTGCTGTCTATGATCTGTGCGCCGCGGATGTTGTAGCCTGCTTCCTCGGCAGCGTTCAGTACCGCCTCCTCATTGCCGACAAGAATCGGATGGAGGAAGCTGCTTGCCAGAAGACGGGAAGCAGCCTCAAGAATACGCGGGTCCGTACCCTCCGTGAACACGATCGTCTTCGGGTTCTTTTTGAGTTGCTGAATCATGGTACCAAATCCATACATCATTTTTATCCTTCCTTTTCCTTATAATATAGTTTTGCAGCCTGTCCATGAAAGCGTTTACATCATGATGTTTCAAGGGCTCGCTTAAGATCGGAAGAGCACACGTCTGAACTCCAGTCACACAAACATCTCGTA
>CAJUES010000026.1 GCA_910585765.1 uncultured Lachnospiraceae bacterium
AGGAACTATCTGTAAAAGGGGAAAAAATCAGCTTAACCAAAAGTGAATATGAGATTTGCGAGTATTTAGCCAGAAACAGCGGACAGGTATTCACAAGGGAACAGATTTATGAAGCGGTCTTTGGGTTTGACGGTGACAGTGATGATTTGACAATCGCAACACATATAAGGAATATCCGCAGCAAGCTTGCGGGATACGACATTGTTCCGATTAATACAGTCTGGGGGGGATACAGATGGGAAAGGCAAAATTGATTTCATTGCAAAAAGTTTTCTGGAGGTTTTTAATCATTTTGATATCAGGTCTGTTCCTGTCAGTGGCAATTCCCTTCCTGCTTCTTGCACTGGCTTCAAGTGCAGGGTATGTGACCTATGCCAATAATGCGGAACATTCCGTGCAAAAAATATCTCCAATCATTGCTGCAGCTCCAGATATTACAAAAGTTGCCATCCCATCCTATTGTGAATATTTAATACTTGATACAGATTACAACATCCTTTATACAAATATGGATGTAACAGAACAGAGCAATGCATTAAAATTTGCAAAAACTGGAGAAAACAGTGACCTCACAAGTAGGACGCAATATCAATTCATACCGAGGGAAGAAGAATATTGTGTATTAAAATATTATGTAGGCTCACAGTATAAAAGTGACTGGATGCAGAAATATTTACCCGCCCCCGAACCCCTGTTGTTGATGCTCATAGGAATCAACTGCATTGCCGTTTGCTTTTTTTTGACGCTGCGATATTCCAAAAAGCTGAAAGTACAGTTAGCACCGCTGACTATGGCTACAGAACAAATTCAGTATCAGAATCTTGACTTTGAAGTGGGAAGTTCCGAAATAAGCGAGTATAACGCAGTACTGTACTCCATTTCAAAAATGAAAGACAGTTTAAAATCATCTTTAGAGCAGCAATGGAAAATAGAACAATTACAAAGAGAACAGATTGCAGCACTTTCCCATGATTTGAAAACACCTTTGACAGTAATTCAAGGCAATATCGATTTAATAAGCGAAACAAAGCTTGATGATGAACAACAGTTGTATGCGAAGTATATTACAGAAAGTTCGGAACAGATGCAGTTGTATATCAGGACCTTAATTGATATATCCCAGACGGTTACGGGGTATCAGCTCCATTTAGAAGATATTGACCTAATTGAATATATGAAGCGGATTGAATCGCAGGCAAATTCATTGTGTATTACAAATGGGATGTGTCTGCACATGGAAATAGAAACAAGTGAAAGATATTTCAAAGCAGATAAATTGTTGTTGGAACGGGCAATTATGAAGACGGCCTGCAATATATCAAGACCGTCTATGGCATGGGCTATATGTAGATTGGAGGGATAAAGAAGTGAATGGGAGCAAACTTTCATAAAATTTTTAAGAAAACCAGCGGTCTGTGACATTTCTGTGACAATTGGCTGTTATAATAGTAACCACACAGACAAATTCCAATTTGATAAGGGGAGGAGAACCAAATGCCAGAATTACACAACATTCCGCTCACATATAAAGAAGGTGTGCACAGCGTTGTTGATTTTAGTAAGGACATCAACGGAGACGACGCGATCTCCTTTGACTATGACGCACAGTATCAAATACTTACCTATAACATTCCTGTTGGGAAGGACAGGCGTGAGATGACGCTGTACAGCGTGCCGGAGGGGGAACTTGTTCGGACGCTGCGTGCCTTCTATGGCAAGGGCGGAATGCTTCAGAAGATTACGGCTATGCTTAGGGGTCGCGAAACGCTTTTGTACATCCGCTATGAAAACGAGGAAGATGCTAAGGAGAAAATTCGGAGATTTGCTATCCGAAATGCAAATGCCATGATTGAGCAGATCCAACAATGTACGGATGTTATGGCAAGGCTTTTTATCGACTACTACTGTGACGGCGATAACATGGATTACCATGCAGTGATCGGCACCGCAGAGCAGATGGAGACATTAAGACGGAAATACCGCGACGAAGATGCCTGCGATAACTCCGGCAACTACCCGTCTGAATATATCGAAGGTGACAACCGGATGCTAATCACAATGGTACGCTGCGCCGAGGGCCATCCGTCAGAGAATTTCCGATATGCCGTAGAAATCATGTCAAAGCATATCGAGAAACACGCTTTGGCAGCATTGTGCAGGACTGAGGATTTCAAATATATCTGTGCGGAATATGATTAAGAAAAATAAATGCAAATGGCAGAAAGGAAAATGTTATAATGAGTGAAAAACGGTATCAGATTTCCCCCATAGAGCTGGTTCAGTGGGCAGAACCGCTGTTCGGATTTGGAGAGGGGAAAGCAGCAGGGTTTTCCGAGAAGACAGTCGCCTCCTATGAGGCGGCGGCAGGGATACGCCTTCCCGCTGCCCTTCGGGACTACTATCTCGCCTGTGGCAAAGCCAGCCTGAACTGCGCGCTGCATGAGATATTCGTCCCCGACAAAAAGGCCAAACTCTTTGAGAAGCGCCTGACCTTCTCTTACGATCATATTGACGAGGATTTAGAGACTTTCAGCAAACCGGGAGAAGAGGATTATGAAGAGCTGGCGAAGCTGCGCGCCCTGCCGCGGGAGCGGTGGGGCGAGGTTACAGGCAACTACCTGCTGTTCTGGTGCGAAAATCAGGGCTGTTGGTACGCGGGCATCAAAGCGGAGGATTTGACCCACCCCAACCCGGCAGTGTACTACAATGACCAGGACGATGTGTACAGCTGGGCTCCATTTTCCGATTCCGTCCAGTCTTTCCTCCTGGACATTATGCTTGTAAATCTGGAAGAAGGGGCCAACCCGGACGAGATCGAGAACCCCGCCGAAATACAAAAGATCCTGTCCGAGGGCAGTGTAGACTTCGAACGGTTGTGTGAGCCATATCCTTTCCCCGGCGGGCGCTTCTGCCACACCTGTCTGGATACCGGGACCAATACGCTGTATGTCTATGGTGAGGAAGCAGAGGGCCGTCCCGCCTATTTGAAGGTATTCAAGCCGGACGAGGATGAATAGACAACTTTCATTTGTAGATTAAAGAGGAAAACAGTATGGGATTATTTTCAAAAAAGCCAAAGGAACCTGAGTACGATGCAGTGGACTGTAAATGCCTTTTTCAGCTAATCTCCCAAAGAATGCACACGTTTCCGCAAACATAACCCGGAGCGTGACGGAGAATTTGAACGCCGCCATTTGTGACACGTTGCGGTGTTTTTTTTGTTCGTTACTGTTCACGCCCCAACTAATTCTGACACAATTTTATGTAATGAAGGCGTAAACAGCAACCCATTTGCAGCACGCTTTTCACTACTTTTATTGACGAGGGAACAGTAACTTTTGTTCTATAGTTCACATTTTTTTTACTTTTATGCGCTTGTTATGTGATTCGATTTACAGTATAATAAAAATGAGATACACTATAAATTGAGAAAAATAAAATAAGAAAGGGTGTTGTAGATGGGAATAAAGAGTGACGAGAGTATTAGGGAGTTTACGCATAAATATTCAAAAGTATGTGTGGACAACAACGCCATCGATCCGGATTTGTTTGATGAATACGGCGTAAAGAGAGGACTGCGCGACAAGAATGGAAAGGGAGTGCTTTCCGGACTTACCAACATTTCATTGATAAAATCGTCAGAAGAGATAGACGGAAAGAGTGTTCCGTGTGATGGACAGCTCTATTACAGGGGGTACAATATTTACGATCTGGTAAGAGGGTTCCAGCGCGATGAGAGATACGGTTTTGACGAGTGTGCATATCTGCTGCTGTTCGGAAATCTTCCCGATAAGAATCAGCTGATAGAGTTTAAGAAGACGCTGGGATACAGCATGACGCTTCCCACGAATTTCGTGCGGGATGTCATCATGAAGGCGCCGAGCCATGATATCATGAATTCGCTGACAAAGAGTGTGCTGACACTCGCGTCATATGATGACAGTGTGACGGACATGTCGCTGGACAATGTGCTCAGACAGAGCCTGATGCTGATCAGCGTGTTTCCGATGCTTTCCGTGTACGGCTATCATGCGTACAATCACTATGAATGCGATGAGAGTCTGTACATACACAGACCGGATCCGAGACTTTCCACGGCAGAGAATCTGCTCAGGATGCTGAGACCGGACATGTCGTACACACCGACGGAGGCGAAGGTTCTGGATGCGGCTCTGGTGCTCCACATGGAGCATGGCGGCGGGAACAACTCTACATTTACGACCCGGGTTGTCACCAGTGCCGGCTCGGACACGTACTCTGTCATCGCGGCTGCACTGTCCTCGCTGAAAGGTCCAAAGCACGGGGGCGCAAATATCAAGGTTGTGCAGATGATGGAAGATCTGCGCAGGAATGTGGATGACACGACGGACGAGGATCAGGTGAGGCAGTATCTGTACAGGCTTCTGAATAAAGAGGCTTTTGACCGGGCTGGTCTGATCTATGGTATGGGACATGCAGTGTATTCGATCTCCGATCCGAGGGCAAAAGTGTTCAAGTCCTTTGTGGAGAAGCTTGCCAATGAGAAAAAGCACCACAAGGATTTCGAACTGTATTCCATGATCGAGAGGCTGGCGCCGGAGGTTATCGCGGAGAAGTGCAGGATTTACAAAGGTGTCAGTGCGAATGTCGACTTTTACAGTGGATTTGTGTACAGCATGCTTGATATCCCGATGGAGCTGTTCACGCCGATCTTTGCGATCGCACGTATTGTCGGCTGGAGTGCGCACCGCATGGAGGAGCTGATCAATGTCGACAAGATCATCAGACCTGCGTACAAGAGTATCGCGGTTTTGAGACCGTATGAGACGCTGAAGGACAGATCGACGCCCAAATTGGATGGACAAGATCAAAAGGTATATAAACTTCCTATGAACGAATAGGAAAAAAAATCTAAAAAGTTATTGCTTTTTGTAGGCTGCGGTGTTAGAATGAGTATAAGTTAAATGATGCTAGATGATAAAGAGTGGGCTTGTGAGTCCACTCTTTCTATATGCACAGGGGTGCACGGGAAAACGGGCAGTTTTGCGGCACACGCCCCGCGTGCCGGCAGGAAGAAAGGATAAGGAATGGCGAAAAAAGATTCGTATGAAGGGCGCGCGGAGGCGCTGCTTGCGCCTATCGTGGCAGCAAACGGCTGTGAGATTTATGATGTCGAGTATGTGAAGGAGGGGAGCGACTGGTATCTGAGGGCTTATATCGACAAGCCGGAAGGGGTGGGTATCGTCGACTGTGAGCATGTCAGCCGCGCTTTCTCCGAAAAGCTGGACGAGGAAGATTTTATACCGGACGCCTATATACTGGAAGTGTCCAGCCCTGGACTTGGCAGGGCGCTCAAGAAGGACAGACATCTGGAGAAGAGCCTCGGCGAGGAAGTGGAGATCAAAACCTACAAGCCGATCGAGCGTCAAAAGGAGTTTATCGGTATCCTCAAAGCATTTGACAAGGATACTGTCACAATACAAACTGGAAATGATTCAGGGACAAAGGATATGGTCTTTGCCAGATCTGACATTGCGATCATCAGATTAACACTGGATTTTTAACTTTAGGAGGGTAAAGGAAAAATGAATAAGGAATTAATGGAAGCGCTTAATATTCTTGAGAAGGAGAAGGAAATCAGTAAGGAGACTCTCTTTGAGGCGATTGAAAATTCCCTTTTGACAGCCTGCAAGAATCATTTTGGAAAGGCCGATAATATCACTGTCCAGATCGACAGGGAGACCTGTGACTTCATGGTATATGCCACCAAGGATATTGTGGCGGATTACGATGAGGTTGAGGACGAGGTCACTCAGATCTGCATTGACGACGCCATCCAGCTTTCAAAGAATGCAGTGATCGGCGACACGATCAACATAGAGATCAAATCAAAGGAGTTCGGGCGCATTGCGACACAGAATGCCAAGAATGTGATCCTGCAGAAGATCCGAGAGGAGGAGCGGAGCGTCGTCTATAACCAGTTCTTTGAGAAGGAAAAGGATGTGGTCACAGGTATCGTGCAGCGGTACATCGGCAGGAATATCAGTATCAATCTCGGCAAGGCAGATGCGGTGCTCAACGAGGCAGAGCAGGTAAAAGGTGAGGAGTTTAAGCCGACAGAGCGCATCAAGGTATATATCCTGGAGGTAAAGAATACGCCGAAGGGACCGAGGATCCTTGTCAGCAGGACACACCCGGAACTTGTGAAGCGGCTCTTTGAGGCGGAAGTGACAGAGATCAAGGACGGTACGGTTGAGATCATGAGCATTGCGAGAGAGGCGGGAAGCCGCACAAAGCTTGCGGTCAGGACGAACAACCCCAATGTCGATGCGGTGGGAGCATGTGTCGGTATGAACGGCGCGAGGGTGAACGCGATCGTTGAGGAGCTTCGCGGCGAGAAGATCGATATTGTCAACTGGGATGAGAATCCTGGAAACTTTATACAGAATGCGCTCTCCCCGGCGAAGATCGTGGCGGTGTTTGCGGATCCGGATGAGAAGACGGCAAAGGTTGTCGTGCCGGATTACCAGCTCTCGCTCGCCATCGGCAAGGAGGGGCAGAATGCCAGGCTCGCGGCGAGACTTACGGGTTATAAGATCGACATCAAGTCAGAGACACAGGCAAAGGATGCGGAGGGATTCCGCTATGAGGACTATATGTTCGATGAGGACGGTGACGTTTATTACGAGGAGGAGTACGAGGAGGGTGAATACGAGGAGTCTGGGTATGACGACGCTGAGTATGACGACTCCGAATATGAGGAGACCGAATATGACGACGCTGAGTACGCCGGATCCGAAAACGACGGCTATGCGGAAGCGGAAACCGAAGAGGGCGCGTATGATGCCTCTGGAGTAGAAGCAGAAGAAACTTCATATGAGGAGGAGACAGAGGCGTAAATGGCAAAAAAGATTCCGTTGAGACAGTGTATCGGCTGTGGAGAGATGAAGGGCAAGAAAGAGATGCTCCGGGTTCTGCGCACAGAGGATCAAGGCATCATCCTGGATGCGACAGGCAGAAAGAACGGCAGGGGCGCATACATATGCCCGGATCCGGAGTGTATGAAGCGTGCCAGAAAATCCAGAGGGCTTGACAGGGCGTTCAAGATGCCGGTACCTGATGAAATATATGACAGTCTGACAAAGGAGATCGAGTTATTTGAATAATAAGAATAAGGTTTATTCCATGCTGGGGCTTGCGACGAAGGCGGGCAAGGTGGTAAGTGGAGAATTTGCGACTGACAAGAGTGTCAAGGGCGGCAAGGCATGGCTTGTCATTGTGTCAGAGGATGCATCGGATAATACCAGGAAGATGTTTTCCAATATGTGTGAGTTTTACGAAGTACCAAGGTATTTTTTCGGAACAAAAGAGGAACTTGGGCATGCAATTGGCAAAGCTATGCGTTCATCTCTTGCAATTACAGATGAAAACTTCGCAAAATCAATAAGGAAGCAGTTGGAACAGTCTGTAAAGCGTGAGGGTGAGGAGGAGAAATATGGCGAAAATGAAAGTGTATGAACTGGCACAGGAGATCGGCGTAAAGAGTGCGGAGATCCTTGCATTATTAAAAAATAAAGGTATAGAGGTAAAAAGCCACATGAGTGTATTAGAAGACGGACAGGTAGAGGATGTAAGGAAGACGATGAAAACGCCTGCTAAGTCAGAAGAGGCACCTAAGACAACAGAAAAGAGTGAGCCGTCAAAGGCTGCAGCATCAGGAGAGACGAAGGCGCCTGCCAAGACTGGAGAGGGAGTTGTAAAGAAAAAAAAGAGCATTATATTTGTGAGCAACCCTCACAATTCCAAGATGCCGGGCGGCGCACAGATCCCCAGAAAACCTGCGCGTGCTGAGAAAAAAGCTGCGCCGCAGACAAAGGCGGAGTCCACAGCGGCAGCAAAGCCCGTGCCGCAGGCAAAAGCGGAAAGCGCAGCGCCCGCAAAGCCGACAGCACCTGCAAAAGCGGATCACGCTGCGGAGAAAACGGTGCAGAGGGCAGCAGAGACTGCAAAGCCGGCTGAGGTCAGGGCAGAGCAGCCCAGAAATGAAGAGCCCGCAAAGACACAGACGACAGCTGCTAAGGTCGAAGAACCGGTGAAGACTGTCGCTGCGAGAGCGGAGGAATCAAAGCCTGTTCAGAGGAGCGACGGCCAGAACAACAACAGAAATGACGGACCGCGCCGGAACAACAACGGCAATAACAGAAATGACAGAAGTGATAATAACAGAAGTGACGGACCGCGCCGTGACGGTCAGAGGAACTACGACAATAACAGAGGCGACGGACCGCGCCGCGACAATAACAGGAATGACGGGCCGCGCCGCGACAGCAACAGAGGTGACGGACCGCGCCGCGACGGTCAGAGAGGCTATGACAATAACAGAAATGACGGACCGCGCCGTGACGGCCAGAGGAGCTTCGACAATAACAGGGGTGACGGACAGCGGCAAGGCGGGAGACCCGGACAGGGCTTTGGCGGCGGCCGTGACAACAGAGGCGGCTTTGGCGGCAAAAACACCGGCAAGAGTGGCGGATTTGTGCCCGAAAGTCCGATTAAGGATGCCGAGAAGCATAGAGACGAGGAAAAACGCCGCATCAGTCAGGAGAAGGATAAACGCAACCGCAAGGATCTGATCTACGAGGAGGACAGCAAAAACATCAAGAATGCCAAAGGCAAGAATAAGCCCGGCAAGTTCATCAAGCCCGAAAAGAAGGCTTCCGAGGCTGTCGAGGAGCAGATCAAGGTGATCACGCTCCCCGAGACACTCACGATCAAAGAGCTTGCTGACAAGATGAAGATACAGCCGTCAGCTATCGTCAAGAAGCTTTTTCTCCAGGGACAGATCGTGACAGTCAATCAGGAGATTCCGTATGAGACTGCGGAGAATATCGCGATCGAGTACGATATCATCTGTGAGCAGGAAGTGAAGGTAGATGTCATCGAAGAACTTCTGAAAGAGGAAGATGAGAGACAGGAGGATATGGTGCCAAGATCACCTGTCATCTGTGTGATGGGGCATGTAGACCACGGTAAGACATCCTTGCTCGATGCGATCAGAAAGACGAACGTGACAGACAAGGAGGCAGGCGGTATCACACAGCATATCGGTGCATACACGGTGACGGTCAACGGACAGAAGATCACATTCCTTGACACGCCGGGACATGAGGCGTTTACAGCCATGCGTATGCGCGGTGCGAACTCGACAGATATCGCAATCCTTGTGGTGGCTGCAGACGACGGTGTCATGCCGCAGACGGTTGAGGCGATCAGCCATGCGAAGGCAGCGGGCATCGAAATCATTGTGGCTGTCAACAAGATCGACAAGCCGGGGGCAAATATAGAGCGTGTGAAGCAGGAGCTCACGGAGTATGGACTGATTGCGGAAGACTGGGGCGGAAGTACGGTGTTTGTACCGGTATCTGCCAAGAGCGGCGAGGGCATAGAACAGCTCCTCGAAATGATCCTGCTGACTGCAGAGGTACTCGAACTCAAAGCAAATCCGAACAGACGCGCGCGAGGTCTCGTGATCGAGGCGGAACTTGACAAGGGACGCGGGCCGGTCGCTACGGTCTTAGTACAGAAGGGTACATTGTATGTGGGCGATTTTGTGTCAGCCGGCGCAGCGAGCGGCAAGGTTCGTGCCATGGTGGACGACAAGGGAAGGCGCGTGAAGGAGGCAGGTCCGTCCATGCCGGTGGAGATACTCGGTCTGGGCGATGTGCCGAACGCGGGAGAGATCTTTATAGCGCACGAGAATGACAAAGAGGCAAAATATTACGCAGAGACATTCGTGGCTCAGAATAAAGAGAAACTTCTTGAAGATACTAAGGCTAAGATGTCCCTTGACGATCTGTTCTCACAGATCCAGGCAGGCAACCTCAAGGAGCTCAACCTGATCATCAAGGCTGATGTGCAGGGCAGCGTGGAGGCTGTAAAACAGAGCCTCATGAAGCTTTCCAATGAGGAGGTCGTCGTCAAGTGCATTCACGGCGGTGTCGGTGCGATCAATGAGTCGGATGTCAGCCTTGCGTCCGCGTCAAAGGCGATCATCATCGGATTCAATGTGCGTCCGGATACGCAGGCGAAGGCTACCGCAGAGCGTGAAGGCGTTGATGTAAGACTTTACAAGGTCATCTATCAGGCGATCGAGGATATCGAGGCTGCGATGAAGGGAATGCTGGAGCCGGTGTTCGAGGAGAAAGTGATCGGTCACGCGGAAGTGAGACAGATCTTCAAGGCATCTGCAGTGGGTAATATCGCAGGTTCCTACGTCCTTGACGGTGTATTCCAGAGAGGCTGCAAGATCAGGATCACCCGCGAGGGCGAGCAGATCTACGAGGGTGAGCTTGCGTCGCTCAAGAGATTTAAGGACGATGTCAAGGAAGTGCGTGCGGGCTTTGAGTGCGGGCTTGTGTTCGAGGGTTTTGACAGCATGCAGGAGCTCGACATCGCAGAGGCATATATCATGGTGGAAGTGCCGAGATAAACGGAGAGTAGAATATGAGAAAGAACAGTGTTAAAAACACCCGTGTGAACGGGGAGGTTCATCGTGTTCTGGCGGAGGTCATAAGGAGCGAGATCAAAGATCCGAGGATCAATCCTATGACCTCGGTGGTATCTGTCGAGGTGGCGCCCGATCTAAAGACCTGCAAGGCGTGGATCAGCGTGCTGGGGGACGGGGATTCACAGCGGGAGACCCTCGAGGGTCTCAAAAGTGCGGAGGGCTATATCAGAAGCCTACTGGCAAAGAAGATCAATCTGCGGAATACCCCGGAGATTCGGTTCATCCTCGACCAGTCGATCGCCTACGGTGTATCGATGTCCAAAAAGATCGAGGATATCAACCGTGCGGATGACGAGCGGCATGTGGAAGACGGCAGGAACGATGATGATGTTGAAGAAATCGAGTAGGGAAACGGCGTTCGCCCGTGCACCGCACAGCGGCATAGCTCCGCTGCACGGGGCTGTGTAATCGAGTAGGAAAATGCCATTTTCCCCTACTTGCGCGCGGGGTGCGTGCAGCAGCGCTGCTAATTTCCCTACACACCCCTGCGCATAAAAATATCTGGGAATATTTGACTTCCCAGATATTTTTGTGTATTATGTACACAGACGTACACGGAAGACTGCGTTTGCCGCTGTGCGTGTCACATTGTTGTACAGATGTGTGAGGAGTTAGAAGGGATTTAGTGTAAGGGTAGTGATGATTATGAAAAAACTTGATTTGTTAGAAGAATGTAAGGGAGCCAAGAGTATTTTTATCTCAGGTCATGTCAGACCGGACGGGGACTGCGTGAGTTCCTGCCTGGCGATGTATATGTATCTGAGGAAAGCCATGCCGGAGGCGAAGGTCCAGGTGGCTCTGGAGGCGCCGTCAGAAGTGTTTCAGTGCATCAAATGCTTTGATGAGATTGACAGTACATATGCTGTGGACGGCGAGGTGGATGTGTTTATCGCGCTTGACTGTGAGAAGTCACGGCTCGGGGCGGCGGAGGAGATCTATGCTAATGCAAAGAAACGTATTAATGTGGACCACCATGTCAGCAATGAGCGGGGGTGCGGCGATGTGAACTATGTGGTTCCGGGCTGCAGCTCCACAGCAGAACTTGTGTATGGTATGTTTGACAGACAGTATATGGATGTGGAGATCGCCAAGGCTGTCTATATAGGGATCGTACATGACACGGGGATCTTTAAATATTCGAATACCTCCCCGGAGACGCTGCGGGTAGCGGCAGAGCTGATCGAGTATGGATTTGATTTTCCAAAGATCCTTGACGAGACATTTTATGAGAAGACGTACGCACAGAACCAGCTTTTGGGCAGGGCACTTTTGGAGAGCATTGTTTTCATGGACGGAAAGTGTATCGTCAGCGCCATCGACAAGAAGACGCTTGACTTTTATAATGCCGAATCGAAGGATCTCGACGGGATCGTAAATCAGCTCCGCATCACGAAGGGGGTCGAGTGTGCCATTTTCATGTATGAGACAGGAAGTCTTGAGTACAAGGTGAGCCTGCGCTCCTGCAGATATGTGGATGTGAGCAAGGTGGCTGCGTTTTTCGGCGGCGGCGGCCATGTAAGGGCGGCGGGCTGCACGATCAATGGAACCTTTTATGATGTGGTCAATAACATCTCGAAGCAGATCGAACTGCAGATGAAAGCGCACGAAGAAGGGAACCGAAAATAAGATAAACTGGCGGTGAAACGTTGATTAATGGTATAATGAACATATACAAGGAAGCAGGCTACACATCGCACGATGTGGTGGCGAAGCTTCGGGGGATCGTGAGACAGAAAAAGATAGGACACACGGGAACATTGGATCCGGATGCAGTCGGAGTCCTTCCGGTGTGTTTTGGCAGCGCGACAAAACTTTGTGACATGATAACAGATAAGAGCAAGGAGTACGAGGCGCTGATGCGGCTTGGCGTGACGACCGACACGCAGGATATGAGCGGCAGGATCCTGACAGAGCGTGCTGTCGATGTCGGTGAGACCGAAGTAGAGAGCGCGGTCATGGCGTTCGTCGGCGGGTATGAGCAGATCCCGCCGATGTATTCTGCACTGAAAGTCAACGGAAAGAAACTGTACGAGCTTGCCAGGGAAGGCAGGGAAGTAGAGCGGCAGCCGAGGCATGTCGATATCACTTATATCAGGATCTTGTCCATGAACCTGCCCGAGGTACGATTTGTGGTGGGCTGCTCCAAGGGGACGTATATCAGGACACTGTGTGCAGACATCGGGAAAAAGCTTGGCTGCGGGGCTGCCATGGCACAGCTGAAACGCACGCGGGCTGGCAGTTTCCGCGTGGAAGATTCCATTACGCTCGCCGGTGTGGAGGAGCTGATGCGGCTGGGGACGTACGAGGAGCACATAATAGCACCTGACAGTATTTTTATGGACTGTGAGGGGGCAGCCGTGAAGCGTGAGGCTGAGCGCGCACTGCTGAACGGAAATAAGCTCCAGCTGCGGCAGCTTGACTTTGACAGCCGTGCTTTTTTTTCGGACGGCGACATGCTCCGCGTCTACAGTGCGGATCGGGAGTTCAGGGCAGTGTACACATTTGTGAAAAGCGAGGGTCTGTTCAAGCCTTTCAAGATGTTTTTGGAATGATGAAGACAAAGACAGTCAGGATAGCTTGAAGATAGGTGAGAGATGAAGATTATAGCGAACACGGCAGATTTTTATATAGAGGAGGCAGCTGCGGCAGCCATCGGCAAATTTGACGGTTTTCACAGGGGACATCAGAAGCTTCTGGGACAGCTAAAGCACCAGCAGGAAAAGGGACTGCGATCGGTGGTATTTACCTTTGTGCCGTCCCCGGCAGCATTTTTCAGCAGGGAGACAATCCAGGAACTTTCCACGCTGGAAGAAAAGCGCCGTATTTTCCAAAATGCAGGTGTTGATTATCTGGTTGAGTACCCTTTTTACCGGGAGATAGCAGACATGGAACCTGAGACATTTATCAGGGAGGTACTGGTCAACAGGATACGCGCAAAGTGCGTGGTCGCCGGGGAGGATGTTTCTTATGGGAGACAGGGGGCCGGGGATTATCAGCTGCTGCGGAGACTGGCACCGGAATACGGATATGATGTCATTTTGATCGATAAAGTTCTGTACGAGGGCAGGGAGGTCAGTTCCACCTATGTCCGTGAGCAAGTGGGAAAGGGCAGCATGGAACTGGCAGCGGCGCTTTTGGGGAGTCCTTATCAGGTCAGCGGCGAGATCATACACGGCAGAAAGCTGGGACGCACGATCGGCATGCCGACGGTGAACCTGCTGCCGCCGCAGGACAAGCTGCTGCCGCCCAGGGGAGTGTACTATTCCCATGTATATCTCCACAGCAGGACAGGCGGTATGCCCTATGACGGAAAAAGGCTTGCGGCGATCACCAATATTGGCACAAAGCCGACAGTGGACCAGCGTTCAGTGATGGGCGTGGAGACATATATTTATGATTTTGACAGCGACGTATATGGGGACGAGATGGAAGTCTGCCTGTTGAAGTACAAGAGACCGGAGATGCGTTTTGACGGGGTCGACGCGCTGAAAGCACAGATGGCGGCGGATATCGCGGATGGCAGAAGGTATCACGGATTGTAGAGTGCGTGCAGGAAACGGAAACATAGCTTGATGTCTGTAACAGGAAGCCGAAGGCTGAACTGTTACGATTTGCCAGCCGCAAGAAAGATATGGTTATTGACAGATCGAGCCTCAGATGGTATATTAAATCTGTAATTTATATGTAACAAAGATGTAACAATATTTAAAACGAATTGCAATTGGGATCAGTTGGCTTTGACGTTGAAAGAGGAATTGGAACAGGATCATGAACAGGATAAACAGATTAAAGTATACAGGGGTGATCGCAGGGGTAGGGCTCGCGGTGGTTGTGTTGAGCAACGGTGCTTATGCAAATACCGGCGCCAAGGAGACAGGAGAGGAACCCGAGACAGGGATCGAATCAGAGATCGAGGTGTACTCGCTGGATCTGTCAGAAAACACGAGCACGTACGATGCAGACGATCATGGCATACAGCCATTGTCACTGGACGAGGAAGGTCAGAGCGAGCCGGAGAACGATGTGGTGCTTTCTGCCGGTGCGGGGGACGTGCTGACAGATGGGGAGAACGGTACGGAGCCATCCGGAACGGACGACCCTGCAGAAACGGACACGGCGGAGGACAGCGCGGAACCTGACACGGCGGATGACCAGGATGAGATCGGACTGTCGGCGGGGGCGGGTGCTGTGTTTGAACAGGCAGACGAGGAGGACAGCGCTGTCCAGGCAAGGAATATCGAAACACCCGAGGAAGTGTCTGAGCCGGAGACACACTGGGGCTACACCAATCTCGGTATCGCCCATGTGGACAACCATCTGAATATCAGGGAGGAGCCGAATGAGAGCGGCAAGCTGATCGGCAAGCTTTCCAAGGATGCCGCATGCGAGATCTTGGGGATAGACGAAAACGGATGGGCGCATATCAAGTCCGGCAAGGTGGAAGGCTATTGCAGCACAGAGTTTTTGTATCTCGGAGATGCGGCGGTTGCGCGGGGGCACGAGGTGGCTTCCATGATCGCGATCGTCAATACGCAGACGCTAAAAGTAAGAGGGGAACCGAATACAGACTCGATCGTCATCACGCTGATACCGCAGGAGGAGGAGCTCGAGGTCGTTGAAGTCATGGAGAACGGATGGATCAAGTTCCTTCTCGACGATGAGGAGGCGTATGTTTCCGGTGACTATGTCGATGTGGAGGAGCGCCTGGAGAAGGCTGTCACGCTCACCGAACTCAAATACGGTCAGGGTGTGTCGGATGTGCGCGTAGACCTAGTCCAGTACGCGAAACAGTTCGTGGGAAATCCATACGTGTGGGGCGGAACGAGCCTCACGAACGGAGCGGACTGCTCCGGCTTTACGCTGAGCATTTACAAGAAATACGGTGTGAGTCTGCCCCACCATGCGGCTTCACAGGCGCAGATGGGAACGAAGATTGACTACGGTTCCGCCCAGCCGGGAGATCTTGTATTCTATGCGAAGAACGGCAGTATCAACCATGTGGCGATCTACATAGGCAACGGGCAGGTGATCCACGCGTCGAGTCCAAAGACAGGGATCAAGATTTCGAGCTGGAATTACCGCACACCGGCGTGTATCAGGAGATATCTGTCGAATTAGCCGCGTGTGGCAGATACAAAAAGTCGTTACGGTTCAGTCCAGGACTTCGCACTGCGTTGCGAAGTCCGTGAGAAAGCATAGTGGTTGAGATGCATCAGGCCAACCGCGAAGCGGTTTTTGCATGGCTTCCTGTTATAAAAAGTCTTGCGGTCAGGCAAAATTTTGTTGCATTATCTGATTTCATGTGATATACTATCTGAGTATGCTGTGAATGTAGCATACAGATCAGCTGATACCCAGTGTCGGGACGCTCCAGCCCAGACTTGGTATTGAGCGATTACAATAGTTTAGAACAAGATGGAGGATGTTACAATGATTTCTAAGGAAAAAAAGCAGGCGATCATCGCAGAGTACGGCAGAAAGCCTGGCGATACCGGATCACCGGAAGTACAGATTGCAATTCTGACAGCAAGGATCCAGGAGTTGACTGAGCACTTAAAGAGCAATCAGAAGGATCATCACTCAAGACGTGGCCTTTTGAAGATGGTTGGTCAGAGACGTGGTTTGCTTGACTACTTGAAAGGGACTGACATCGAGGGATATCGTGCTCTGATCGAGAAGCTTGGTATCAGAAAGTAATTTTCGAATACTTATGCATTGGAAGGAGCGGGACTGTCCGCTCCTTTATGTGCATTAAACTAGTACCGCATTGTGCCTTATCCAGACAGAAATGACAGTGCAGCCGGAGCAATGGACGAGTCAGGGTGTATAGGCTGTTTCTGAGCACGCTCGGGTCTGACGATAGGATCTGCAGCGATAAGATCTGCAGAGATCTGCAGATAGAAGTTTGGCTCGAGACCGCTGAAAAGCTTATGAAGCTTCGTGGGTTTTTCAGTAGTTTCGGCAGGCTCTGTCTCAGAAAGCTCTTATCATGATCCTGGTTTGACGGTTCGTCTGAGACAGATTTCAGGAGGCTGATCTGCCGGAGGCAGGGATCAGGCCGGATCAGCAGACAGTACGGATATTGGAGCATGGAAAAAGAAGAAGTATGAATGAATAAAGAAAAGGAGAATTGTATCGTATGGAATACATGACATTCAGTGAGAAAAGAGACAAGTCCTACAAGGCGTACAGCATGGAGCTTGCAGGACGCACATTGACAATTGACATCGGAAGGGTGGCAGCGCAGGCAAACGGAGCGGCGCTGATGCACTACGGTGATACGACAGTGCTTTGTACAGCGACTGCATCGGACAAGCCAAGAGACGGCATTGATTTCTTCCCGCTCTCCGTTGAGTATGAGGAGAAGCTTTACTCTGTGGGAAAGATCCCGGGCGGTTTCAACAAGCGCGAGGGCAAGGCGAGCGAGAATGCGATCCTCACAAGCCGGGTGATCGACAGACCGATGCGCCCGCTGTTCCCGAAGGACTACAGAAATGATGTCACCTTGAACAACATGGTCATGAGCGTGGATCCGGCATGCCGTCCGGAACTGGTTGCCATGATCGGTTCGGCGGTGGTCACTTCTATATCGGACATTCCGTTTGACGGTCCGTGTGCGACGACACAGATGGGACTTGTCGATGGCGAGTTTGTAGTAAATCCGAATCAGGAACAGTGGAAGAACGGCG
The DNA here is from genome assembly GCA_910585765.1 of uncultured Lachnospiraceae bacterium. Lineage (GTDB taxonomy): Bacteria > Bacillota > Clostridia > Lachnospirales > Lachnospiraceae > COE1. The sequence goes on from CAJUES010000026.1 coordinate 17,236, forward strand.
ATCTGCAGCTTACAGTGGCGTCCACGAGCCAGAAGGTCATCATGATCGAGGCAGGTGCGAATGAAGTGCCGGAGGACAAGATGATCGAGGCGATCTACAAGTGCCATGAGATCAACCAGACGATCATCGGGTTTATCAACCATATCGTGGCTGAGGTTGGCAGAACAAAGCATGAGTACACAAGCTGTGCGATTCCCGAGGAGATGTTCGCCAGGATCAGGGAGATCGTTCCGCCTGAGGAGATGGAGGTTGCCGTCTTCACGGATGAGAAGCAGGTAAGGGAAGAGAACATCCGCAAGATCACGGAGAAGCTCGAGGAGGCATTTGCAGACAATGAAGAGTGGCTCGCGATCCTTGGGGAGGCGATCTATCAGTATCAGAAAAAGACAGTCCGCAAGATGATCTTAAAGGATCACAAGCGTCCTGACGGTCGTGCGGTCACACAGATCCGTCCGCTTGCGGCTGAGATAGATATCATTCCGCGCGTACATGGTTCGGCAATGTTCACACGCGGACAGACACAGATCTGTACGGTCACGACACTGGCGCCGCTGTCGGAGGTACAGAAGATTGACGGTCTTGACGAGAACGAGACGGCAAAGAGATATATGCATCATTACAATTTCCCGTCCTACTCAGTGGGTGAGACAAAACCGTCGAGAGGACCGGGACGCCGCGAGATCGGCCACGGTGCGCTGGCGGAGAAGGCGCTCATGCCTGTCATCCCGTCAGAGGAAGCATTTCCGTATGCGATCCGCACTGTGTCGGAGACATTTGAGTCAAACGGTTCCACTTCGCAGGGTTCGATCTGTGCATCTACGATGTCGCTGATGGCGGCAGGCGTGCCGATCAGAAAGCCGGTAGCGGGCATTTCCTGCGGACTTGTCACAGGCGAAACAGATGATGATTATATCGTGCTGACAGACATTCAGGGGCTTGAGGACTTCTTTGGCGATATGGACTTCAAGGTAGCCGGTACGAAGGACGGTATCACGGCTATTCAGATGGATATCAAGATCCATGGTCTGACAAGGCCGATCGTCGAGGAGGCGATCGCCAAGACAAAGGATGCCAGAATGTATATCCTGAATGAGATCATGATTCCCTGCATCAGCCAGCCAAGACCGACTGTCGGCGAGTATGCGCCTAAGATCATCCAGACCAAGATCGATCCGGAGAAGATTGGCGATGTTGTGGGTCAGAGAGGCAAGACCATCAACACGATCATCGAGCAGACCGGCGTCAAGATCGACATTTCGGATGATGGATTTGTAAGCATCTGCGGCACGGATCAGAAGATGATGGACAAGGCTTGCGAGATGATCAAGATCATCACAACGGATTTTGAGGCAGGTCAGGTATTTAAGGGCAAGGTTGTCAGCATCAAGGAGTTCGGGGCATTCCTTGAGTTTGCTCCCGGAAAAGAGGGTATGGTGCACATCTCCAAGATCGCGAAGGAGAGGATCAACCATGTCGAGGATGTGCTCACACTCGGTGATGTCGTCACAGTTGTGTGCCTTGGCAGGGACAAGATGGGACGCATCAGCTTTTCGATGAAAGACGTGGCACAGCAGTAAGCGGAATAAATTCAGATAAAGAGAAGGGAGACTCTTTCGGGTGGAGAGGAGTCTCCCTTTGTCATACATCTTTTCGCTCAAAGATCATTGCCTGAAATGTGGCGTTCCCGTCTCCGTTTTTGCAGGAGAATTGTACGTGCGTGCCGCGTATCTGGCAGAAACCGGCATGATTCAGCGCGCTGAGCAGACCGGCGTAGGTGTTGTCATCCTCGTAGCGCTCCACGCTGATCAGATGCCCGTGTGCTTTAGTCAGCGCCGCAAGCTTTGCCGCGTACGGTTTGTGGCGCTTTGCGTGTTCCCCGACCGACAGGAGGGCTGGTTTGGGTTCCTGACAGAGCGCTTTCCACGCGACGTTTTCGTGCACGGTTCGGCAGGAAAACAGTGTGTCATATCCTGTGTTTCGGACTGTTTCCGGAAGGGCAAAATGTGTGTTGGCTGTCTGGAGGTGCTCGGAGAGTTGTCTAGCCACAGCGACAGCATTTTGGGACAAGTCGAGTCCTGTGACGCGGGCGCCGGGATGCTGCAGTGCGAGAAAGCAGGTCAGAAGCCCGTTTCCGCAGCCGATGTCAAGGATATCTCCGGCAAAAAAAGCGTCATACTGGAGCAGGTATTCCAGAACCCTGCGGAAGAATATACGGTCATAAAAAGAAGCCGCCAAAAGGCTGAGCTGCAGATTCTGATTCCAGTAATCGACAAGCGCATCCTGGCGGTGGAGATAGGGCGTGTCCCCTGTCCCGGACACCAGCCGTTCCTCCGACTGGTCAAACAATTCTGTCAGCCTTTCAATGTGTCGTCCGCCGTCTGCCTGTCCAAAATGTGCGATCAGTGCCGTGTCAAGCTCGGAGATCCGGCGGATTCCGATTTGGGAAAGATAATCTTTTATAGCTGGATCATTCATGTAGGTTATCTCCTGTATTGGATTTGATAAAATCATTTTATCACAGACATATATGCAATTCCACGACATTTTTACTTTTTGTACACGATGTTCAGAAGAAAATTTTTAACCTGACACGATGTTGTCATATTTACTGTATTATACTATTATTATTCAGACACAGGAACGTGTATGCTGATCTGAAAACGATGTGACTGAGATACATTTTGTGATATGCGAAAGGAGAACGATCATGGCAAGACCGACAACAAAAGCGGATCTGATGGAGGCTGCGGAGAACAATTATGCGGAATTAAAGAAATTTATGGAATCTATGACAGAGCAGGAGCTGTCGACGCCCTTTGACTTCTCAAAGGACGAGAAGAAGAAGGAGGCACATTGGCAGCGGGACAAGGACCTCAAGGATATATTAGTACATCTGTACGAGTGGCATCAGCTGACATTGGACTGGGTGCCTTCAAACCAGCGGGGGGAGGCGAAGTCTTTTCTGCCGAAACCGTATACCTGGAAGACATACGGGCAGATGAATATGTTTTTCTGGAAAAAGCATCAGAACACTACGCTGGAGGAGGCAAAGGAGATGCTTGAGCGATCCCACAGGGAGATTATGCAGCTGGCGGAGCGATTTTCGAATGAGGAGCTGTTTGCAAAGGGGGTCTTTGACTGGGTGGGAAACAGTGCACTTGGTTCCTATTTTGTGAGCAACACATCGAGCCACTATGCATGGGCATTGAAGAAACTCAAGGCACACCGAAAAAATTGCAAGACAGGGGGATAAAAAAGAGGGAGCGCAGAACGACTCCCTCTTTCTGTATACATTATACCATATAAATGCCTCAAATTCAAGACTGGTAAAGCTCTGTGACATGCGATATACTTGTCTGGTGTTACTGTTCACGCCCCAACTAATTCTGACACAATTTTATGTAATGAAGGCGTAAACAGCAACCCATTTGCACACAAAATGTTAAAGTGTAAGCATTTTGGCGCACGTTTTTCACTACTTTTATTGACGAGTGAGCAGTAGCAATCTGCACAGTGTATGATGACAAAAAACCGTCGCAGAACGGATCTGACCTGCGAGGGTACGGAAAATGGGGAGGGGTACGCATGGAAAATACGAACTGGATGGTGCTGTTGGAACAGACACAGGTACAAAAGGTGATGGAGACAAACCAGTACACAGAGCGATTCGGGCTGATGCTGAGTGAGCAGGACGCACAGCTGCTGGCGCTGGAGCGGAAGAATACGCTCGCGGAACAGAAGCGCATAGAGTTTGGGGAGAGTATTCTGCCTGGGATCATCTACGAGTTCTGTGATTCTGCGTACATCGATCAGGGCAACTATGTGGAATCCCTCATCAGGCTGCAGGAGATTTTCTTTCAATACAAAAACGAGATGCTTGATGAGATATCGGACGGGGAGCTTCTTCACTTTATGAAGGAACAGTTTGAGACGATCTGCTTTGGGGATTTTGACTATCTCGAGGGGACCTGTCTGGACATCTTTGCGCAGGCTGTCCGAGCCGGCTACCGCGGTTACCGCAGGACAGACGGGCGGGGCGAGTACGCGCAGTTTGACGAGGTGGAGCGCTGGGACAAAGAGCTGTATCTGGAGGCACTGCGCGAACTGTGCTGGAGATAGTGCAGATGTCTGCGGACAAAAGGGATTTCTTATGGATAGTGGAGGGAAACGAATGTACGATATGAATGATCTGGTTCCGATTGTAGCGATGCTCACAGAGAAGTATACAGGTAACGACAGCAGTTCAGTGACTTATGAAAAGGCAAATCAGCTGATGGAGGCAGTAGTGTACTGCATCCGGGAAGTGCAAAACGGCGGTGAAGGCATCCTGGTCAGCCAGCAGCAGAGTGCGATGCAGGCGTACAGGACAGGGGTACAGCTGGTGCGCAGAAAGACGGAGGAACTGCTTGTCTTTTACGAACACAGGAAAAGCAGGTTTTGTCCGTATGGGAATGTATATCTTGCGGATATATTGCAGAAGGGGATTCCGGCTTTTTTTCGAACATATGACGAAGTATTTGAGCCGCAGAATACGATCCTGACGCTGGACTATCCGATCCTGGTGGATGTGTCACAGTATCAGGGGATCGACTGTGTGGATCTGTATGTCAGAAATCTCGCACAGGAACAGCTGTTTCTTGCAAAATTTGGTGAGGACTATGTGAGAACTGTACTCCGTGCCTACTGCGATGACTATGAAGAGCTTCCCGAAAACATCTCCGGGATCGTGTTCGGGAATGTGATCGGACATGTCCTTGCCGGAAGAAAGCCGGCAGAGAGACTGTCGGAGACAGATCTGCAGGGGATTTACGAACAGTATGTGTCCTGTGAAAGCGAGAGGAGCGGCGGATTCAGGGAAAAAGTCAGCAGCGTGGCAAAAGCATTTCTGAGACAGCATTATGCGGGCGAGGAACAGATGCAGCAGTATATGACAGCTGGGCTGACGGATCTCTGCGCACGGATCGAACATGCTGCTGCCTGCAGAAAGCTGGATAGGATTTTTGTGTCCTGAAACTGCAGGATGGCAGTTTCAGGAGTTTTTGATATGGCTCACAGATGGAAGACAGCTTTCAGGGTATCGTCTTGTGTGAGCAGTCTCTTGGCAAGCGTGCGGTACTGCTCCTCGTGAAGATAGGTGTGGCGGAACGGTTTGATGGAGGGAGCAAGGTCGATCGCCTTTGTGTAGTCCTCCACATTGAGGTTGAGTGTGGTGACATAGTCCCAAAATCCTGTTTCCGCAAAAACAGTGTTCACGCGCTGATAGCGGTGGTCATGGACGCGGCTCATGAGGTAGGTGGCGATGCCGACCTGAATGCCGTGGAGCTGCGGGGTTTCCAACATCTTGTCCAATGCATGGGAGATCAGATGCTCACTGCCGCTCGTGGGCGCACTGCTCCCGGCAATCTCGTTTGCGATGCCGCTCATGGCGAGGGAATCGAGCAGCTCCTTTAGAAACAGGTCATCGTGGATGCTGTGGAAAGGTGTCCGCACAAAGCTGTTCACCGCCTTCTTGGCGATCATGAGGGCAAAGTCGTTGACCTGGGCGGCGCCGTGCGCCTCCTCAAACTTCCAGTCGTAGAGTGCGGTGATCTTGGATACCATGTCTCCGATGCCGGAATAGATGAACTTTTCCGGCGCGCTCTTGATAACTGTGGTATCTGCGATGATGCCATATGCAAGACGTGCAGGAACAGAAGTTCTCCGATTGTTTACGATCAGCGATGCGCTGGCGCTGGAGAAGCCGTCGCTGGACGAGGAAGTCGGAACGCTGATAAAAGGCAGTTTGCGCAGGAAACCGATGTACTTTGCCGCGTCAATGACCTTGCCGCCGCCAAGTCCGATCACTGCCTGCGTGGAATTGGGCAGGCCAAATGCCAGATCGATGATGTCGCCAATATTGACAGTATCGATCTCACAGTATTCCAACACCTCGATGCCGGCGTCGCGCAGGGCATCCAGAACTTTGCAGCCAAACATGTCGATCAGACCGTTTCCGAAATAAATGACGATTTTTTTGAAATCACAGCCCCTCAGATAGACGCCGATATGTTCCAGTGCATTGGGCTCCACCTTCAATATGGTGGGGATTGCGATGTGGCTTGTGCTGAATTTGTTCATGGTATCTCACCTTCCTTAAATGGATTTACATCTATTATATATCCAAAACGGCAGGGAGACAAATGGAATTTTTCGAATCCGTAAAATTTGGTTTACGGCGGCACATAAAAACACGACAAAAAGATAGGACTGAAAAAAATGTAAAATTTATCTAACGCTGTATGCGAATTTGTGGTATAATGAATATATTATAGCATATTCACTGTAAGTGTAGATGATTTGCAGTATAGAATGCCACTGGTGTACCAATTATATAATGATTAAGGCAAAGGAGAAGAATTTCATGGGCGATCAATTAGTATGGCAGGATAGGTATAATCTAGGTGTAGAGGTTATCGACAAAGAACACAGGAAGCTGTTTAGTATTCTAAATAAGTTGTTCGATTTCGGAAAACAGGAAGAGAAAAGTCAGTGGGTTTGTCAGGAGGCGATAAAGTACTTTCGGGATCATGCGCTCAAACATTTCGCAGATGAGGAGGCGTATATGCTTTCGATCAACTACGAGGGATTTGAGATACACAGGCGGATCCACAAAAATTTTCGCGACAGAACGATTCCGGCACTTGAGCGGGAGCTGGAGCTGACGGATTACTCCGAGGAGTCGATCAATCACTTTCTCAGTGTATGTGCAGGATGGCTGATCGGACATACCTTGATAGAGGATTATGCCATTGTAAAACGGGAGAATATAAAACAGTGGGAAAATCTCCAGCCCGAGGAAGAGCAGGCGATAATGGGACAGACGATCGGCGGACTGCTGCACAGCATGTTCCAGCTGGACGCCAGACTGATCAGTGACTGTTATGCCGGAGAGAAGTTTGTCGACGGTATCTATTTCCGCCTGATCTATAGTACGAAGGACAAAAAGAGATGGGAATTTTTCCTGATATTTGAGGAGAGGCTGATTGTGAGCACGATCGGCAGTGTGATGGACACGAAGGCGGAAGCCGTGAATGTCATGCTGATGAATGCGGCGAGATATGTGGCGAGACAGCTTGTGGAGCGTGTCAAGGGATATTTTCCGTCATCCGAAAATTTTGAGATCAAGGAAGAGCAGCTTCTGACGTATGAGCAGTTCCAGAAAGTATTTGAGAAGCAGAAACCACAGTTCAGTCTGCTGTTTGACACGGGAAAAGGATATTTTGCATACTGCGTGACGGCAACGGATATGCTCCAGAGTGAAGGCGGCGTGTCGATCATAACAGAGAATGCCATGGCTGAGGTGGAGAAATATCTGAATCAGAACGAGGTGGAAAAGAAGGCTATCAACCTCAAGAAGAAGGTGATGGTCGTAGATGACTCGGACTTTATGCTAAAGACGCTGCAGGATCTGCTGGGGAGTGACTATGAGGTGATCGTGGCGAAATCCGGTATGTCTGCGATCAGGGGTATTACACTCGACAGACCGGATCTGATCCTGCTGGATTATGAGATGCCTGTCTGCGACGGCAGTCAGGTGCTGGAAATGATCCGCGGTGAGGTTGAATTCGCAGATATTCCTGTGATCTTCCTGACCAGCAGGGTTGACAGGGAGAGCGTCAAGAAGGTGATCGAGCTGAAACCGGAAGGCTATCTGTCGAAATCGCTGGCGCCCGCGGATGTGAAGCGGGAAGTTGACCACTTTTTCGAAAAGATTCAGCGGAGAAATGCTAAAAAATAGAAAAGTATGTATATTTTTCCTCTCTTGTCCATATAATTTATTACATAACGATAATGATTCAGTTGTGTACAGGCATGGATCGTTATATAAATAGACAGAATAAGGAGAATGATATGGCAAGAGGAGTAAAAAAATCAATTCAGGAGAAGATCGCCCAGAAGGAGGAGCTGATCGACGCGCTTTCTACCAGGATCAAAAAGGAGAGAGACGAGCTCAATGAACTGCTGGAGATGCAGAAGATGGAGGAGCTCAATGAGCTTCGGGTAGTGGTCGAGAAATCCGGTATGGAGATCGCCGATATTATCCAGATGGCACAGATGCAGGCGGCTCAATAAGGCAAAATGCGTCATAACGCACAAAGGGCGGCATATGACAAAAAATTATTACGAAAAAGTCCAATCACAATTGCGTACATAGCCCGAAAAGGGTATAATGGAAAGCAGGGTGAATGGACTTTTTTCAATTTTATCTATTATGTATGATTGAGGAGACCGATCCAAATATACTTTAATGATGGAAAGGGAAGACAAAGATGGTAAACATACGTGAATTATACCACAACTTTAAGGAGTATGCCGATCAGGAGGTGACGGTCGGCGGCTGGCTCAGGAGCAGGCGGGATTCTAAGACATTCGGTTTCCTGGTAATAAACGACGGAACATTTTTTGAGCCTCTCCAGGTCGTGTACAGCGATGCGCTGGACAATTTTGCGGGGATCTCAAAACTGAATGTCGGCGCTGCGGTGATCGCTACAGGAGTCGTGACCCTCACACCTGAGGCAAAGCAGCCCTTTGAGATACAGGCGACGAAAATCGAGGTGGAGGGTGACTCTACCCCCGACTATCCATTGCAGAAAAAGAGACACAGCTTTGAGTATCTCAGGACGATCTCGCATTTAAGGCCGCGCACAAACACGTTCCAGGCAGTGTTTCGCGTGCGTTCTCTCTGCGCGTATGCGATACACAAATTTTTCCAGGAGAGGGATTTCGTCTATGTCCACACACCGCTGATCACGGGAAGTGACTGTGAGGGCGCGGGAGAGATGTTCCGGGTTACGACGCTGGATCTGAAAAATCTTCCTATGGCAGACGGGGAAGTGGACTTTAGCAGGGATTTCTTCAACAAGCCGACAAACCTCACCGTGAGCGGGCAGCTGAACGGTGAGACCTATGCGATGGCGTTTAAGAATATCTATACCTTCGGTCCTACGTTCCGCGCGGAGAACTCCAACACAACGCGTCACGCGGCAGAATTCTGGATGATCGAGCCGGAGATCGCATTCGCGGATCTGAGGGATGATATGATGCTGGCTGAGAACATGCTCAAGTATATCATCAACTATGTTCTGGAGCACGCGCCGGAGGAGATGACATTTTTTAATCAGTTCGTGGATAAGGGACTGATCGACAGGCTTCGTCATGTGGCAGACTCGGAGTTTGGCCATATCACTTACACGGATGCCATCGCGGAGCTTGAGAAGCACAATGACGAGTTTGAGTATAAAGTTTCATGGGGCTGTGACCTGCAGACAGAGCACGAGCGGTATCTGACTGAAAAACTTTTCGGAAGACCCGTGTTTGTGACAGACTATCCGAAGGAGATCAAGGCATTCTATATGAAGCTCAATGAGGATGGCAGGACTGTCGCTGCGATGGACTGCCTTGTGCCCGGTATTGGGGAGATCATCGGAGGGAGCCAGAGGGAGGACAAACTTGCCGTTCTGGAGCAGAGAATGCTCGAGTGTGGTCTGAAATCGGAGGACTATGATTTCTATCTTGACCTCAGACGCTATGGAAGCGCGAGGCATGCAGGTTTTGGTCTTGGCTTTGAGCGCTGTGTCATGTATCTGACCGGCATGGGAAATATCAGGGACGTGATACCGTTCCCGCGTACAGTCAACAACTGTGAATTATAACATTGCGTACGATGCAAAAAGCTTTTCGGAACTTTTCCGGAAGGCTTTTTTTGTTTGAAACATACTTTTATCACATTTTTATCACATTTTTTCCATACTTTTTTCATGGTTTTTCCATAGAATGTATTGTAGGTTGTCTGGCAAGACAGGCAGCCGGACACGCTGCGAACCTGATTTTGCAGACGCTGCAGATTCGGGGGCAGACACAAAAAACGGGAGGAAGAAAAATTGATAGAAGTGAAGGATCTGACAAAGAAGTATGGGGATCACACCGCAGTGGACCATCTGTCGTTTCATATCGATAAGGGCAGGATTTACGGCTTCCTGGGACCAAACGGAGCGGGAAAGAGCACAACGATGAACATGATGACGGGGTACATAGCTGCCACCGAGGGGACTGTGACGATCAATGGATGGGACCTGCTGAGAGAGCCGGAGCGGGCAAAAAGATCCGTCGGGTATCTGCCCGAGATCCCGCCTGTCTATCCGGATATGACGGTCTGGGAGTATCTAAAATTTGCCGCGGCACTAAAAAAGGTATCAAAGGCAGAACAAAAAAAACAGATCGAGACGATCCTGCGGCAGACCGGGATCGAGGATGTAAAGGGGCGGTTGATCAGGAATCTGTCCAAAGGATATAGGCAGAGAGTGGGGCTTGCACAGGCGATGATCGGCGATCCGGAGGTCATCATTCTCGATGAGCCGACAGTGGGGCTGGACCCCAAGCAGATCATCGAGATGCGGGATCTGATGCGGGATCTCGCAAAGAAGCACACGGTGATATTGAGTTCGCATATCCTGTCGGAGGTCCGTGCAGTGTGCGACTACATTATGATCATATCCAAAGGGAAAATGGTCGCAAGCGATACGCCGGAGGGACTCATGACGATGCTCCAGGGAGGGATCGAGATGTCGCTCAGCGTAAAGGGAGAGCAGAATCGGCTGGAGGAAGTATTGAGAGCATATCCTCAGATCACAAAATATTCTTTTGAACCGCAAAAAGAAGCGGGATGTGTGACAGCAGATCTCAAGATACAAAAAGATGAGGATATCCGTGAAAGACTGTTTTACCATTTGAGTGAGGAGGGGCTTCCGATCATGGGGCTGACCCTTGTGGAGCGCACGCTGGAGGATGTGTTCCTGGAGCTGACAGGAGAACACGCGGATGAAACTGAAACAAAAGAGACAGAATTGGAAACGATGAGAACGGAAGAAGTGGAAGAAGTGGAAGAAGTAGAAAATATGAAAGAAATGAAAAAGGGAGAGGAGGATCGGGCTGATGACAGCGATATTGAAGAAGGAATTTAAGTCCTATATGCATTCTGTGGTAGGTTTTCTGTTTGTGGCAGTCATGATATTTTTCTTTGCACTGTATGCGACAGTCTACAATTTTGCGTCAGGGATCCCATATCTGTCCTATACATTGAGCTCGATCCTTCTCCTCTTCTGGCTGGCTATACCGATATTGTCCATGAGGATACTGGCGGAGGAGAGAAAGCAGCGGACCGATCAGATGATCCTGACAGCGCCGGTCGCCGTGGGCGAGATCGTTGCCGGCAAATTTCTGGCGATGGCGGCAGTCTTTATGATCCCGGTAGTGCTGATGTGTGCTGTGCCCTTGTATTTGCGCCGATTCGGTGAAGTGCCTCTGGGTGAGACTTATGTGGTGATCATGGCGTTTGCGCTGTACGGTCTTGCCTGTATCGCGGTGGGATTGTTTGTGTCGAGCATCACGGAAAGCCAGGTGATCGCGGCAGTGTTGACCTTTGCCATCTTGTTCGTGACATATATGATGGCAGGGATTGAAGACCTGATCTCCTCAACCGGCAATCTGCTGACAAAGTTTTTGTCGATCTTTGATTTTCAGGGACGGTTTGTGAGTATGGCTTCCGGAATACTCGACTTGACCTCTGTCGTCTATTTCGTCAGTGTGATCGGGCTGATGCTGTTTTTGACGGCACAGTCTATCCAAAAGCGGCGGTACAGTGTGTCTGTCCACAATCTTTCCATGGGGGCGTACAGTTCTGTCACAGTCTGTGTCGTGACTGCGCTTGTGGTGATCCTCAACCTGATCGTCGCCAGGCTTCCGGAGCGGTACACGAATATTGATGTCACTTCCAATAAAATGTACACGCTGACAGAGCAGACAAGGGATATTCTGGAAGCGCTCGATGAGGAGATCGACATATATGTGATACAGGATGAGAACAGCGCGGACAGTACGGTGGCGCAGACATTGAAGGGGTATGCGGATGCCTCGCCGCACATCCATGTCACGTACATCGACCCCGTCGTCAATCCCCAGTTTATCGACCAATATACGACTGGCAGCATGACGGCAAACAGTGTGATCGTCGAAAGCAGTAAGCGGTACAAGGTCATATCTTACCAGGATCTGTACGAGACGGAGATCGATTATACAACCTACCAGCAGGAGGTCACAGGCTATGATGCGGAGGGGCAGATCACCAGCGCGATCGATTACTGTGTCAGTGAAGATATGCCGAAGATCTACATGATAGCCGGTCACAATGAATACACACTGGATGCTGGCTTTCAGACGGCGATAGAGAAGGAAAATATTGAGACAGAGACGATCAGCCTCATCAATTACGACGCAGTGCCGGAGGACGCGGAGTGTGTGATGATCCATGCGCCGGAGTCGGACCTGTCACAGGACGATGCAGACAAGGTGATCGCGTATCTGGAAAAAGGCGGCAAGGTGCTGATCACGACGGACTATGCAGGGATCGAACTTCCGAATCTGGAGCGGATCGTAGCGTCGTTTGGCATGACGCTTCAGAACGGTTATGCAGTGGACAACGACAGCAATAATCATTATCAGGAGCCGATCTATCTGCTGCCGCAGGTTGCATATGCGCCCGAGACAGAAGGGCTTACCGGTGCGTACACGTATCTGCTCGCGCCGTACGCACAGGGAATCGGAATTGTGGACGAGGAGACGGAAGAGATCACCTACACAAAGCTCTTGACGGGTTCTGACAGCTCGCTGGTCAAGACCAATGTGGGAAGTGCGGTCAAGTATACTTATGAGGAGGGCGATATCGAGGGACCAGTATGTGTCGGGATCAAGGCTGAGAGAGCGGCGCAGACAGACGAGGGTGAGCGCTCTGTGCTCTATGTGTTCACAAGCGCCCGCATGTTTATGGACAATATCGATATGGCAGTGTCCGGCAACAATAAAAAACTGTTCTCAAACATTATGGGCACCATGGCAGGGCACGAGACGAGTGTGTCCATTCCGGCTAAGAGCTATCAGCTCGAGATGCTGATCGTCTCTGCAAGGGATATGATATGTTTCGGTGTCGTGATGGTGATCGCAGTGCCCGTCGGACTGATCATAACCGGCATCATGATCTGGCTGGGCAGGAGAAAGAGATAAGGAGGGATCAGGGTGACAAGGCAGAAAAGACAGTTGGTGATCATGCTTTTGGTGCTGATCGTTGCCGTTGCTGCGCTGGTGTTTGTGTGGCGGCTTCCCGCAGAGGAGGATATACAAGAACAGCGCTATCAGATCACGGCTTTGGAGAAGGATCAGATCAGCCGCTTTTCCTTTGCGAACGAGAGTGGCATGTGCAATTTCACCAGGCAGGACGGGACATGGATCAGTGAAGAGGACAGGTCGCTTGAGATCGATGGAGACGCCATTGAGCGTCTGATCGGAAAGATTGCGTCGCTGTCATCCGCCGACTGCATAGAGCAGGTGGAGGACAGTGCTCAGTATGGACTGGACGAACCGGCGGCTACGATTCTGATCTCTGACGGAACGACAGGCTGCACGCTTCTGGTCGGAGATTACAATGAACTGACAGAAACCTATTATCTGTGTCTCGAATCCGACAAAGGGACGGTGTACACAGCCGATCCGTACACCGTTTCGGATTTTATCGACAAGCGAATGGAGGATCTGGTTGTGCAGCAGGAGGAGACAGAGACGGCGGCGGAATAAAAAATACAGGGCGATGCCCTGTATTTTTTCTATGCACAAGTGCCTCTATAGAGAGCTCTTTTAGAGAAGATCATGCAGATTTGTTCTTCGCGTTGTTCTTCCTTCTGTTCTTGGCGCGTTTCTTGCGGGAAATATTCTTTTTGGTCTCCTGACTTGCCATAGTATGCTCGGCTTTTGCGATCTCCGCCGCTTTGGCCATATTCTTCTGCGCGGTGGAGAGCATCAGCTTGATCCGGTTGAGCTGATTGACCTCGGAAGCGCCGGGATCGTAGTCGATCGCGACGATGTTTGCCTCCGGATGCCGATTCCTGAGCTCCTTGATGACACCCTTGCCGACAACATGGTTCGGCAGGCAGCCAAAGGGCTGCGTGCACACAATGTTCGGCGCATCTGAGTTGATCAGCTCCAGCATCTCGCCTGTGAGGAACCAGCCCTCGCCCGTCTGATTGCCGATCGAGACAATCTCCTCGGCATGTTTTGCAGTCTCGTAGATATCCGCAGGCGGTATAAAATGTCTGCTTGCCGCGAAAGCTTCGCTCATAGGTTTTCTCAACATTTGGATCGCCTTGATACCAAAACGGCTGATGCTGGCGGCTTTCTTGCTCGTGCCAAGGTTTTCTGCCTTGTACAGCTGGTTGTAGAAGCAGTAGAACATAAAATCCATCAGATCGGGAACGACGGCCTCTGCGCCCTCGTGCTCTAACAGTTCCACAAGTTTGTTGTTTGCCGCGGGTGAGAATTTTACCAGAATCTCACCAACGATGCCGACGCGCGGCTTTTTGATATCGAGCACGGGGATCGCGTCAAATTCTGCGATCATCTCCCGACACATTTTTTTGTAGGTGCCAAAGGACATATATTTCCGTCCGAGGAAATCACAGCATTTTTTGATCCATTTCTGATGAACCTGTTCCACGGAGCCTGGTACAGCCTCATACGGGCGCATCCTGTACACGCAGCGCATAAAGATATCGCCGAAGTTTACGGCGTATATGGCGCGCAGCAGGAGCATCGGCGTGATCTTGAAACCAGGATTCTTCTCCAGCTTTGACAAGTTGATGGAGATGACTGGTATGTGCTGGTAGCCGGCTTTCTCCAGGGCACGGCGGATAAAGCCGATGTAGTTGGTAGCGCGGCATCCGCCCCCTGTCTGTGACATGACGACCGCGAGACGGTCCGTGTCATATCTGCCTGAGAGCACAGCCTCCATGATCTGCCCGACTACGAGCAGGGACGGATAGCAGGCGTCGTTGTTGACGTACTTGAGCCCCATATCGATACTGCTTCGGTTGTCATTGTCCAGTACGACCAGATTGTAGCCGCATCTTCTGAAGGTCGGCTCTAAGAGGTCGAAGTGGATCGGTGACATCTGAGGGCAAAGTATCGTGTAATTCTTGCGCATTTCCTTTGTGAAGAGCACCCTTTCCATACGGCTTGATCGGATGGTCCGCTCCTGATGGCGCTGCTCGCGCACGCGGATCGCGGACAGCAGCGAGCGGATACGGATCCTTGCCGCCCCCAGATTGTTCACCTCGTCGATCTTTAGGCAGGTATATATTTTGCCCGAATCAGTCAATATGTCATTGACCTGGTCAGTCGTCACGGCATCCAGACCACAGCCGAACGAGTTGAGCTGGATCAGGTCCAGATCATCACGCGTCTTGACGTAGCTTGCCGCGGCGTACAGCCTCGAGTGGTACATCCACTGGTCCGATACGATGAGAGGACGCTCCGGTTTTGCCAGATGAGACACGGAGTCCTCCGTCAGCACGGCGATGCCATAGGAGTTTATCAGCTCAGGAATACCATGGTTGATCTCCGGATCAATGTGGTATGGGCGTCCTGCGAGCACGATGCCGCGGGTATGATTTTTTTCGAGGTAGTCAATGACTTCCTCGCCCTTTCTGCACAGATCTCTTCGCACATTATCAAGCTCCTGCCAAGCGGCATCGACAGCCTCCTTCAGCTCGTCGGAAGGAAGCTCGGGGAACGCCTTCTCCAACGACTGCAGGATCAGCGCCGGCTCGCGGAAGGACATGAACGGATTTTTGAACACAACCTCGCCGCGTCCGATCGCCTCCACATTATTCTTGATATTTTCTGAGTATGATGTGACAATCGGACAGTTGTAGTGATTGTTCGCATCGTCAAATTCATTCCGCTCATAAAACAGGGCAGGATAGAAGATAAAGTCCACGTTTTGTCTGATCAGCCACTCCACGTGACCGTGTGCGAGCTTGGCAGGGTAGCACTCTGACTCGCTCGGTATGGACTCGATCCCCAGCTCGTAGATTTTCCTGTTCGACAGCGGCGAGAGCACGACCTGGTACTTTAACTTTGTAAACAGCGTGAACCAGAAGGGATAATTTTCGTACATATTCAAAACCCTTGGAATGCCGACACGTCCCCGCACAGCCTCCACGTCAGAGAGCGGCTCATAGGAGAATATCCGCTGGAGCTTGTAGGCGAAGAGGTTCGGAATGTCGTTGTCTGCCCGGGCTTTTCCGAGACCGCGCTCACAGCGGTTGCCGGATATGTAGCTTCTGCCGTCAGAGAACTTGTTGACAGTCAGGCGGCAGGAGTTTGTGCAGCCCTGGCATTTCACCAGCGATGTGGTGAAAGCAAGCTCGTTGATCTGGTCAATGGTGAGCATGGTCGTGCTGTTTTCCGGCGCAGCCTGGTAGCGTTCTCTGGCGATCAGCGCGGCACCGAAGGCACCCATGATGCCTGCGATATCAGGTCTTATCACTTCACAGTTGGCTATTTTTTCAAAACTGCGGAGCACTGCGTCGTTGTAGAACGTGCCGCCCTGCACGACGATATTTTTGCCAAGTTCACTTGCGTCGGACACTTTGATCACCTTGAACAGCGCGTTCTTGATGACAGAGTAGGCGAGACCGGCTGAGATATCAGATACCTCGGCGCCTTCCTTCTGCGCCTGTTTTACCTTGGAGTTCATAAAAACGGTGCAGCGCGTGCCAAGATCGATCGGGTGCTTTGCAAACAGCGCAGCCCTGGCAAAATCCTGTACGCTGTAGTTGAGGGATTTCGCGAAAGTCTCGATAAAAGATCCGCATCCGGACGAGCACGCCTCGTTGAGCTGTACAGAGTCAACCGTCTGGTTCCTGATCTTGATGCATTTCATATCCTGACCGCCGATATCGATGATACAGTCCACGTCAGGATTGAAAAATGCAGCCGCATAGTAGTGGGCCACCGTCTCGACCTCGCCCTCGTCAAGCATAAATGCGGCCTTGAAGAGCGCTTCGCCGTAGCCTGTAGAGCAGGAGTGCACGATCGCGGCATCGTCGGGAAGCAGGCGGTAGATTTCCTGGATAGATGCGATCGCAGTCTTTAGCGGACTGCCGTTGTTGCTGCTGTAGAACGAGTAGAGCAGCGTCCCGTCCTCGGCGACCACCGCGATCTTGGTCGTGGTGGAGCCGGCGTCAATCCCCAGAAAACATTTGCCGTGATAGTCCTCGAGCTTCGCGTTGTTCACATGGCTGGCGCCGTGTCTTGACTGAAAGCGTTCGTATTCACGCTCATCGGCAAACAGCGGATCCATGCGGGCAACCTCGAACTCCATCTTGATGTCGGATGAGAGCTTGCTGACCATCTCGGACATGGAGAAGCGGACGTCCTCCTTTGCGTTGAGCGCGGAACCGATCGCCGCAAACAGATGGGAGTCGGCAGTGTCGATGATGTGTTCTTCGTCAAGTTTCAAAGTGCGGATGAACGCTGCTTTAAGCTCTGAGAGAAAGTGGAGCGGACCGCCCAGAAATGCCACGTGGCCGCGGATAGGTTTTCCGCAGGCAAGCCCGCTGATCGTCTGGTTGACCACCGCCTGAAAGATCGATGCGGACAGGTCTTCCTTCGTGGCGCCCTCATTGATGAGCGGCTGGATATCTGTCTTTGCGAACACGCCGCAGCGCGCAGCGATAGTATACAGAGACTTATAATTTTTCGCATATTCGTTCAGGCCGGAGGCATCCGTCTGGATCAGAGATGCCATCTGGTCGATGAAAGAGCCCGTTCCGCCGGCACAGATTCCGTTCATGCGCTGCTCTACATTGCCGCCCTCGAAGTAGATGATCTTGGCATCCTCGCCGCCAAGCTCGATCGCGACATCGGTCCTGGGTGCAAGCTCCTGCAGTGAGGTTGACACCGCGATCACCTCCTGCACGAACGGCACACCCAGATGGTTGGCGAGCGTCAGACCGCCGGAGCCTGTGATCATGGGATGGAGCGTCAGGTTTCCAAGTTTTGTGTACGCATCCTGCAAGAGCGCAGAAAGCGTCTCACGGATATTGGCGTAGTGCCTCTGGTAATCAGAGAAGAGCAGTTTGTGCGCCGCATCTAAGATCGCAACCTTTACGGTTGTAGAACCAATATCGATTCCAAGTGTATAATACGCCTTTTTATGATTCATAAAAATACCATGCCTTTCTATGAAAAAAGTCTAAAAATATCTGACAAAAAATATTTATCGGAAAATCCGTAAATGATAATTCGACTTTTTTAATATACCTTTGCTATTATACGACAGCAAAATCAAAAACGCAATAAAACAGATGATGAAAAGTTGATGAAAACTTTATACTTTTTTGGATATATTTAGCGAAATCTTTAGGGGACAAACCCCTAAATTGTTATAATGATATGAAAGGAAAGCTGGGAATAATACCATAAATCTAAAAAAATTATAATATTTTAACAGATAAATTTAGATTGGTTTACATTTCCAGAAGTGAATGATATACTGAGATGACAAGTTTAATCAATTCGTGAAAGGCGGGAATGAAGAATATGAATTTTCTGAATAAAATGGAGCGAAAGATCGGCAAATATGCGATATCGAATCTTTCCTTATATCTGATAATGGGGTATGTGCTGGGATATATCCTGCAGTTTATCAATCCGGCAATCGTGGATTTCCTGACGCTGAACCCGTATCTGATCCTGCATGGACAGATCTGGCGGCTTGTGACGTGGATCATCATCCCCCCGTCGAGTTTTGACCTGTTCACGATCGTGATGCTGATGTTCTATTATTCTGTCGGGACAAATCTTGAGCGGACATGGGGAACCTTTTACTATAATGTGTATCTTTTTATGGGGATGATCTTTACTGTGATCGGAGGTTTCCTGATCATGGGGATCAGCTACGTGCCTGCGCTTAATTCCTTTGTGACAAGGGAGTTGTACGGGACTGGAACCTATTTCCTGCTTGTGGCGCGCAGCTTTAGCACTTATTTTGTGAATATGTCCATCTTTCTGGGATTTGCGGCGACTTTTCCGGAGGTGCAGGTATTGCTGATGTTCATCATCCCCATCAAAGTGAAGTGGATGGGGATCGCGTACGGCGCACTTCTGGTCGTTCAGTTTTTGCAGAGCGACATCGTTGGAAAGATCATCATCGGCGCATCCCTTCTCAACTTTGTCGTCTTTTTCCTGATGACGAGGAGCGGCATCGGCATGCGCATATCGCCGCGGCAGGTGCGGAGACGCCACGAGTACAACAGGGAGGTGAAGCGGGCAAAGCCAGCCAGCGTGTCAAAGCATAAGTGCGCGATCTGCGGTAAGAACAGTGAGGACAATCCTGAGGCGGAGTTCCGCTTTTGCTCGAAATGCAACGGGAATTATGAGTACTGTCAGGATCACCTGTTCACCCACACACATGTCAAATAAGGAAGGCACATTCGTATGGAATTCAATCAGACAAATTTTGCGCGTATCCTTGAAGGGTTGAAGGATACAGCGAGACTTCAGGGAAATATGCTGACCGGCAGTCAGATCAGCGAGGCATTTGGACAGTGGCAGTTGGATGACGCCAGACTGGCGCTGATCCACGACTATTTCCGCGGCAGCCATATCGGGATCGACGAGCCGGGAGATGTGGAGGAGAGCCTGTCGGGTGAGGATGTCAATTTCCTGGAAATGTATCTGGAAGAACTGGAGGAGCTTGCGCCGGTCTCGGACGGCGAAAAACGGGCTGTGATGATGTCCGCGCTCGCAGGGGACAGCGACGCTCAGGCGAAGCTGGTGGAGATCTCCCTGCCGCAGGTCGTGGAGATCTCCAGACTCTATGCGGGGCAGGGCGTGCTCGTGGAGGATCTGATCGGCGAGGGAAACGTCGCTGCCGCCACGGCTGTGACCATGCTCGAATGTGTGGAGGGCATCGACGAGGTGGAAGGCTTTGTCGGTAGGATGATCATGGATGCCATGGAAGAATTGATCCGCGAGGATTCCGACAACCGCCAGATCGACGAGAATGTGCTGGAAAAGGTCAACGAAGTGCATGACAAGGCAAAAGAGATGTATGAGACTCTTCTCAGGAAAGTCACGGTAAGAGAGGTGGCGGACGAGCTGGGCATCACGGAGGAGAAGGTGCAGGAAGCGGTGAAATTCTCTGCCGACCGGATTGAATATATATCGGATTGAATATATGGAGACTGACATGGAAATACAAAATGAAAATGATTTTAAGTACGTCATCCAGGATACGAACTGTATCTACCTGGGCAGGGAGCTGACTTATGCGGAGATGATGGACAAGGATGATATCCCGTTCAAGTTTAAGGCGGTCATCAGTGCCCATATCGCGAGGGACACGGATCTGAACAGGAGGCTGGCAGACCATATATTGCAGATATCAGACGGGGAATTCACGTATCGGATCTTTGAGCAGCTGAGATTGACAGTGCGGGTCTGCTATAAAGTGCAGAAAAAGGGATTTGGCGGCAGGATCAAAGACAAATGGATCCATAAGGCATATCCGTTCAGGCAGTTCTGCGGCGAGCCCCGCGGCCTTGTGGCGCGCGGCGATATGATGATCGAGGACTTTTCGATCTCAAAGCTTGCGCTGATGGCGTTAAATATATAGAGAGACCGCGAATGAAAACATTTCCCGGAAAAGAGATCATTATAAAGAGATAATTTTAATAAGGAAGGATAATGACTATGAAAAAAATTGAGGATGTAAAGGCTTACGAGGTAATCGAGAAACGGCAGATTGATGATATCGGCTCCATGAGCTGGCTGTTGAGGCACAAGAAGACCGGCGCGAGGATCGCGCTGCTCAGCAATGATGATGAGAACAAAGTGTTCTATGTCGGCTTCCGCACACCGCCCACGGATTCCACGGGTGTGCCGCATATCGTGGAACATACCGTGCTGTGCGGCTCCAGGGATTTTCCTGTGAAGGATCCCTTTGTGGAGCTGGTGAAAGGTTCGCTGAATACGTTTCTGAATGCCATGACATACAGTGACAAGACCGTATATCCTGTTGCGAGCTGCAATGACAAGGATTTTCAAAATCTGATGCATGTATATCTGGATGCAGTATTTTATCCCAATATTTACAATGAGAAGAAAATTTTCCAGCAGGAGGGCTGGCACTACGAGATGGAGAACCAGGACAGTCCGCTCACACTCAACGGGGTTGTCTACAACGAGATGAAGGGCGCTTTCTCGTCGCCGGATGAGGTCAATGACAGGGAAGTGGTCAACTCGCTGTTCCCCGACACGCCGTACGGAGTGGAGTCGGGAGGAGATCCCAAGGTGATCCCGTCGCTCACGTACGAACAGTTTCTGGCGTTTCACGGGAAATACTATCATCCGTCAAACAGCTACATCTACCTGTACGGAAACATGGATATGGCGGAGAAACTGGAATGGATCGACGAGAAGTATCTGAGCCGGTTCGAAAAGATCGAGGTGGACTCTGCCTTGAAGCTGCAGGAAGCGTTTGAGAAACCTGTGGAGAAATACAAGGAATACCCTGTCATGGAGGGAGAGTCGCTGGAGGATAACACATACCTTTCGTACAACACGGTTGTCGGGACGAGTCTGGACAAGGAACTGTACTATGCGATGGAGATCCTGGAGTACGCGCTGTGTTCGGCCTCCGCAGCGCCCCTGAAACGCGCGCTGATCCACAAGAACATTGGTACAGAAGTGTATACAGTGTATAACAATGGCATTTACCAGCCGTACTTCTCGATCGTGGCAAAGAACGCAAACGTCTCACAGAAAGAAGAGTTTGTGTCCGTCATCGAGAGTGAGCTCGACCGCATCGCCAGGGAAGGCATCGATAAGAAGTCCCTGCTTGCAGGTCTGAATTACTATGAATTCCGATACAGGGAAGCAGATTTTGGATCTTATCCCAAGGGGCTGATGTACGGTCTGCAGATGTTTGATTCCTGGCTGTATGACGACAATATGCCGTTTGACATGATCGAGGCGATCGACATCTTTAAAACGTTAAAAGAAAAGATCGATACGGATTACTACGAAAATCTGATTCGGAAATATCTGATCCAGAACCAGCACAAGTCAGTGCTCGTGGTGGCGCCGAGGGAAGGGCTCACCGCAGTGGAGGAGAAAGAACTTGCGGACAGGCTGTCCGCCTATAAGGCGGGATTGACGGACGAGGAGATCCGGCAGATCGTGGCGGAGACAAAGGCGCTGCGGGAGTACCAGGAGATGGAGGACACACCGGAAGATCTTGCAAAGATACCGCTGTTGAAGCGCGAGGACATGAAAAAGGAAGCGGAGGATTTCGTAAATGAGGTTCGCAGTATCAGCGATACGAACGTGCTGTTCCACGACATCCAGACAAACGGGATCGGTTATATCAAGCTGATCTTTGACGCTGCCAATATCCCGGCGGAGTTGTTTTCGTATATCGGTATCCTCAAGAATGTGCTCGGCTATGTGGACACGGACAAGTATACCTATGGGGAGCTCTGCAATGAGATCAATATCCATACAGGGGATATCGTGAGCAGTGTCAATACGTACGTCAATGCAAAGAAACTGGATGAATACAGGCTCACATTCGAGATGAAGACGAAAGCCATGTACGATGAACTGCCCGCTGCATTTGAGCTGATGACAGAGATCATGACAGCCTCCAGGCTCGATGACGAGAGCCGGATTCTTGAGATTCTCGAGGAACTCAAGTCAGTCATGCAGGGGAATATGACCTCGGCGGGGCACACCTTTGCCGCGGTGCGGGCGATGTCCTATTTCAGCGAGCCGGCAGCAGTGTCTGAGCTTGTGAACGGTCTGCCCTGTTACCGTCTGCTCGAAAAACTCACCGGTGATTTTGACGGCAGCAAAAAAGAACTCCTCAGCAGGCTTGCGGAGCTCACAAAATGCATTTTCAGACCGGAAAATCTCCTGGTGGACATCACAGCCACCGAGGAAGGGTATGAGAGAGTGAAGGCGCTCGTCGCGCCGATGAAGGCAAGACTTTTTACGGAACCGGTGAGAAAGGAACGGTTTCGGATCACCACGGAGAAGAAAAACGAAGGTTTTTCCACATCGGCACAGATTCAGTATGTGTGCAGGGCAGGCAATTATATGACAGGTACGGACTATGCATACACAGGTGCGCTGCGCGTGCTGAAAGTGATGCTCCGGTATGATTACCTGTGGATTAACGTGCGCGTCAAGGGCGGTGCGTACGGTATCATGTGCAACTTTGGCAAGACAGGGGACAGCTACCTGGTCTCCTACAGAGATCCCAATCTCAAAAAAACAGTTGACATCTTTGAGAAAACGAGTGATTATTTAAGAGACTTTCATGCGGATGAGCGCACGATGACCAAGTATATCATAGGAGCAGTCAGCGATATGGACGTGCCTATGACACCCGCAGTCAAGGGAAGCCGGTCTTCGAGTGCATACCTGACAAACCTTGACTTTGAGGAGATACAGAGAGAGCGCGACGAGGTGCTGACGTGCAGCCAGGAGAGCATCAGGACATTGGCTGGCTACCTGGATGCGATCATGTCACAGGAGGCAGTTTGCGTAGTGGGAAATGGGCAGTCGATCGGGGAGAACAGGGAAATGTTCATGAAAGTGGAAAATCTGTTTCACTAGATAAGGTTCTCAGGATCATCACAGCGATGACGGTCCCTTAACGGAGGAAATGTATAATGAACGAAAAGTATAAGTCAGGCTTTGCGGCGCTGATCGGCAGGCCAAATGTAGGAAAATCGACATTGATGAACTGTCTGATCGGACAAAAGATCGCCATCACATCAAAAAAGCCGCAGACCACCAGAAACCGCATACAGACAGTGTACACCTCCGATGAGGGACAGATCGTCTTTGTGGACACACCGGGGATTCACAAGGCAAAGAACAAACTCGGCGATTATATGGTCAATGTGGCGGAACACAGTCTGAGAGACGTGGATGTCATCTTGTGGCTGGTGGAACCGACGGACTATATCGGTGCGGGCGAGCAGCATATAATCGAACAGCTGAAAAAAGCAAAAGCGCCGGTCATCTTAGTGATCAACAAGATCGATACCGTGAGGAGGGAGCAGCTTCTCGGGTATATCGAGGCTTACCGCGGGCAGCTGGACTTTGCGGAGGTAGTTCCGGTGTCGGCGCTGAAAAGCGATAACACTGATGTGCTCATCGCGCAGATCATGAAATACCTGCCGTACGGACCGGCATTTTATGATGAGGACACGATCACGGACCAGCCCACGCGGCAGATCGTGGCGGAGCTGATCCGGGAAAAGGTGCTGCGCAGCATCGATGAAGAGATCCCGCATGGCGTGGCGGTGACGATCGAATCCATGAAGAACCGGCACAAGATCGTTGACATCGATGCCACGATCATCTGCGAAAGGGATTCGCACAAGGGCATCATCATCGGAAAGGGCGGCGCGATGCTCAAAAAGATCGGTTCCATGGCGCGCCCTGAGATCGAGGAACTGTTAGAGCGGCATGTCAATCTCCAGCTGTGGGTGAAAGTGAAGAAGGACTGGCGTGACAGCGATTTCCTGATCCGGAATTTTGGCTATGACACAAAAGAAAATGAGTCGATAAAATGAATAAAATCGTCCCATAAGCACACCCTAGTTATGTAAATGTTGTGAAAGACCATATGCGAAATTCCTTCACAATGCAAATATCGTGCAGAGGAGTGGATTTACAGAAGTTTGGCGGCTGCACGAGATACAGAAAGGGCAGGGACATTAGATGCACGAGGATGGATGGAGCCGGTTTATGGAGACGGGACAGGTACACGATTATCTGGCTTACAAGGGGCATCCTGATATGGAAGAGGCCGAGGGTAAGGCGGGAGAGACACATGAGTGCGGGAATACAGGATTTTGTGATGCTGACGGGGATCATTATCAAGGCAGAACCGATCGGGGAGTACGATAGAAGAGTGGTACTTTTGACGAAAGAGAGAGGGAAGATATCAGCCTTTGCCAAGGGTTCCAGGCGCCCCGGCAACAGGCTGATGGCGCCTACAAACCCCTTTTCGTTCGGACAGTTCAAGCTGTATGCCGGCAGAAGCGCTTACAATATGTCAGACGCGGAGATCACCAATTATTTCGAGGAGCTGCGGCAGGATTTTGCAGGAGCCTACTACGGGATGTACTTTCTGGAGATCTGCGACTATTACACAAGGGAGAACAATGATGAGCTTGGGATGCTGAAACTGATCTATCAGTCACTCCGGGCGCTCACCTCACCGAATTTTGACAATCGGCTGGTGCGGTATATCTTTGAACTAAAGTCCATTATGATAAACGGAGAATTTCCAGGATTCGATGCCGGAGATGTTCTCATGGAGCCGACGGCTTACACAGTTGATTACATAATGAAAACACCTGTTGAGAAACTTTTTTCATTTCAAGTCAGGACAGAAGTATTGGATGAATTGGGGTTGTATAGCAGGAAAATGTGCAAAAGGATCATGGACAGGGATTTTAAAAGTCTTGAAATACTTGAAAATATCAATTAAGTTGTTTATAATAAGACGCATAGTTTAACAATGCATATATGGATAAAGGTGGAAAAGGTTATGAGGAAAGCTATAATTTTGATGTTATGCCTCTGTATACTGGGTCTCACTGCGTGCGGGGAAGTGATACAGCGGGAGGAAGGCGGTACTGCCAATAAAGAAGCTACAGACGAGATCGCGTCGGCTGTGTCGTCCCTTTCGATCGAAAAGGACGGGGGCATCACCAGCACGATCATCGAAGATTTTTTTGAGAGTTATTATGATGAGGGCGGTTTGGAGACAATGATCAAATCGTTCATAGATGCGTATAAAGCAGAGAATTCGGCGGCGCAGATCAAACTCAAAAGCTGCAAAGTAAAGGACGGAGTTGCGAACGTCCGCATGGAGTACGGGGACTACCAGGCTTATGCGGGGTATAACGGAGAGCGCTTTTTTGCCGGGACGATCACCGACGCAAACATGGCAGGCTTTGACCTGAATGTGACATTAAAGTCCGTCTCGGGCGATACGACAGTCTCAAAGCCAGAACTTTTGGGCATGGGAGAAAGTCACATTGTGATCTATGGATGTGACGAAAATCCGGAACAGCCGGAACAGCTGCGCATCAACTGTTTCGATGAGATCCTGTATGTGAGCGATGATGTCGCGCCGGTGGGGAAAAAGAGTGCAGATGTTTCGCTGGCACAAGGGGATAAGATTATTGTATTCAAATAACAATATAAAATCAAATGAGGTTAGGAGAACGCGAAATGGAAAAGACATTGGACAAAATTGTAGCTTTATCAAAAAGCAGGGGATTTGTGTACCCCGGTTCTGAGATTTACGGCGGACTTGCCAACACATGGGACTACGGAAATCTCGGAGTTGAGTTAAAGAATAATGTAAAACGGGCGTGGTGGCAGAAGTTTATCATGGAGAATCCATACAATGTGGGCGTGGACTGCGCGATACTGATGAATCCCCAGACATGGGTTGCGTCGGGACATCTCGGCGGATTTTCTGATCCTCTGATGGACTGCAAGGAGTGCCATGAGCGTTTTCGTGCGGACAAGCTGATCGAGGATTATGCGGGGGAGCATGATATCGCGTTGGACAAACCGATCGATGCCTTTTCGCAGGAGGAGATGAAGCAGTTTATCGAGGAGAAGGGAATTCCCTGTCCAACCTGCGGAAAGCACAATTTTACAGATATCAGACAGTTTAACCTGATGTTCAAGACCTTTCAGGGCGTCACCGAGGATGCCAGGAATACGGTTTATCTCAGACCGGAGACAGCTCAGGGTATTTTTGTGAACTTCAAGAACGTACAGAGGACTTCCAGGAAGAAGATCCCTTTTGGCATCGGTCAGATCGGAAAATCATTCAGAAATGAGATCACGCCGGGCAATTTTACGTTCCGCACCAGAGAGTTTGAACAGATGGAACTGGAGTTCTTCTGCGAGCCGGGCACAGACCTGGAGTGGTTCCAGTACTGGAGAGGATTCTGCCGCGACTGGCTCCTGAGCCTTGGCATCAAGGAGGAGGAGATGCGTCTGCGCGACCATGATCCGGAAGAGCTTTGCTTTTATTCCAAGGGAACTACAGATATCGAGTTCCTCTTCCCTTCGATCGGGTGGGGCGAGCTTTGGGGCATCGCTGACAGGACAGACTATGACCTCACACAGCATCAGAACACATCCGGGCAGGATATGTCCTACTTTGACGATGAGAAGAAAGAGAAATACATACCATATGTTATCGAACCGTCACTTGGAGCGGACCGCGTCGTGCTCGCCTTTCTTTGTGCGGCGTACGATGAGGAGGAGATCGGCGAGGGCGATGTGAGAACAGTCCTTCATTTCCATCCGGCGATCGCACCGGTAAAGATCGGCGTGCTCCCGCTGAGCAAAAAACTTAATGAAGGTGCGGAGAAGATCTTTGCACAGCTGTCAAAGAAATACAACTGTGAGTTTGACGACAGGGGTAATATCGGCAAGAGATACCGCCGTCAGGATGAGATCGGTACGCCGTTCTGTGTCACGTATGATTTTGAGTCAGAGCAGGACAACGCAGTCACGGTTCGTTTCCGCGACTCCATGGAGCAGGTGCGTGTCAGGATTGACGAATTGGATGCTTATTTTGTAGACAAGTTTGATTTTTGATATTGATTTTGAATATTGTCCCGGGCAGGACATAGACTGCCCGATCATATTGATGTTATGGAGGAATAATTGTGAAAAACTATGGAGTAAACGAGCTTCGAAGAATGTTTCTGGAATTTTTCGAGAGCAAGGAGCATTTGTCAATGAAGAGCTTTTCGCTGGTGCCGCACAATGACAACAGTCTATTGATCATCAATTCCGGGATGGCGCCGTTAAAGCCATATTTTACAGGGCAGGAGATACCGCCGAGGCGCCGTGTCACCACATGTCAGAAGTGTGTCAGGACAGGTGATATCGAGAATGTCGGCAAGACAGCAAGGCACCTCACTTTTTTTGAGATGCTTGGAAATTTTTCGTTTGGAGATTATTTCAAGCGCGAGGCGCTCACATGGAGCTGGGAGTTTTTGACCAAAGTAGTCGGACTTGATCCGGAGAGACTGTACCCGTCTATTTACTGCGAGGATGAGGAAGCCTATGATATATGGGTCAATGAGATCGGAGTGCCGGCTGAAAAGATCACGCGCTTTTACCGTGACCCGGAGACCGGGGAGTGTGACAACTTCTGGGAGCATGGCGCCGGACCGTGCGGACCGTGTTCGGAGATCTACTATGACAGAGGCATCAAATACGGGTGCGGCAGACCCGACTGCAAGGTGGGGTGTGACTGTGACCGTTTTATGGAAGTCTGGAACAACGTATTCACGCAGTTTGACGGCGACGGAAAGGGCAATTACGAGGAGCTTGCGCAGAAGAATATCGATACCGGCATGGGGCTCGAGAGACTTGCAGTGGTCGTTCAGGATGTAGATACCGTGTTTGACATCAACACAATGAAAGCGATACGCGACAAGATCTGCGGGACAGCGGGGGTGGCGTACGGAACGGACGAGCAGAAGGACGTCTCGATCAGACTGATCACGGACCATATCCGCTCTGCGACTTTTATGATCTCGGATGGGATCATGCCGACGAATGAAGGGCGCGGCTATGTGCTCAGACGAATCATCCGGCGCGCGGCGCGCCATGGAAGAATGCTTGGCATACAGGGCACATTTATGGCTGATTTCGCAAAGACCGTGATTGATGAGTGCAAGGACGGTTATCCTGAATTGGACGAGAAGAAAGATTTTATCTTCAAGGTGCTGACCCAGGAGGAAGAAAAGTTTAACAGGACAATAGATCAGGGGCTTGCCATACTTTCCGATATGGAGGACAAGATGCAGGCTGCAGGCGAGAAGGTTCTCTCGGGTGAAAATGTATTTAAGCTGTACGACACGTACGGTTTTCCGGTTGACCTCACCTGTGAGATCCTGGAAGAAAAAGGCTTCGCCATTGACCAGGATGGATTTAACGCCGCGATGGAGGAGCAGCGGACCAAAGCGCGAAAAGCGCGCAAAGAGACCAATTATATGGGCGCGGATGCGACGGTATATGAATCGATCGATCCCGCCATCACGACAGTGTTTGTCGGATATGATAAGCTTGAGACAACATCAAAGGTCTCAGTGCTCACGACAGAGAGTGAACTGGTGGAGGCGATCTCAGACGGTGAGATCGGCACGATCATCGTTGACGAGACACCGTTTTATGCGACGATGGGCGGTCAGCAGGGCGATAAGGGTGTGATCATAACTGCGTCAGGGGAGTTTGCCGTGGAAGACACCGTCAAGCTGCTTGGCGGTAAAGTCGGGCACATTGGCAGGATGACGCGCGGTATGATCAAGATTGGCGATGAGGTCACACTGCGTGTTGACAAAGCCCTCCGCGCGAAAATCTGCAAAAACCATTCCGCTACGCATTTATTGCAGAAGGCTCTCCGCGAGGTGCTTGGCACGCATGTACAGCAGAAAGGCTCTTATCAGGACGCAGAGCGCACACGTTTTGATTTCAGCCATTTTGAGGCAATGACAGCCGACGAGCTTGCAGCTGTCGAGAAGATGGTCAATGAAAAGATTGCCGAGGGCATCGCTGTGGACACACAGGTAATGACGATGGATGAGGCAAAAAATACGGGTGCCATGGCGCTCTTCGATGAGAAATATGGCGAGACAGTGCGCGTCGTATCTATGGGGGCGTTCTCCAAAGAATTTTGTGGTGGTACGCATGTAAATAATACGGGCGATATCACGACCTTCAAGATCATTTCCGAGAGCGGCATCGCAGCGGGAGTGCGCCGTATCGAGGCACTGACAGGAGACAATGTATTTGCGTACTATCACGCTGTCGAGAGCGAGCTCGACGCAGCGGCAAAGGCAGCTAAGACAACACCGGCAAACCTGATCGAGAAGATCGAACATATGATGGCGGAGATCAGATCACTGCAGAGCGAGAATGAGTCGCTCAAGAGCAAAGCCGCACAAGAAGCGCTCGGCGATGTCATGAACCAGGTGACAGAGGTAAAAGGCGTGAAGCTTCTGGCAGCGAGAGCGGACGGAGTGGACATGAACGGACTGCGGGATCTTGGCGACCAGCTGAAAGCAAAGCTTGGTGAAGGTGTTGTAGTGCTTGCATCCGGTATCGAAGGAAAAGTGAACCTCGTGGCGATGGCAACAGACGACGCGATGGCGAAGGGGGCGCATGCCGGAAATCTCATCAAAGGAATCGCCGGGCTTGTAGGCGGTGGCGGTGGCGGACGGCCGAACATGGCGCAGGCAGGCGGCAAGAACCCAGAAGGGATCGACAAGGCGATCGCTGAGGCGAAAGCGGTACTTGAAGGACAGATACACGGCTGAGCGTATAGAATATAATTTTATGTGCAGACCTGGGCAGCGAGCAGGGAAGATTTCCCTGCTCGATTGTGTCCCATTTCGGCGGCAGGCATCTCCTGGGTGATCTGGTGCTTCCTGCGCAGCGTTTGAATCTGTGTTCCTGTATTCATTTCCAAAATCTCCTTCGTTTTGATGATTATGATCTATACCGGTATAGTTACAGTATTAGAGATTTATGGGAAAATACAATGGAGCAGTATTAAAAAACTTTCCTGACAGGAAAGTTTTTTCAATGTCTGACAGATAGATTAGAAACAGGAAAAGTGCTGCTGTTAAGGTGCTGTAGGAATATAACCGATGCAAAGGGAAATGAGTTTGACGTGAACAGCAGCGGAAAAGTAAAAAAAAAGAAATTTGTTGTTGACATTTGGAAAATGACGTGGTAAGATAATTTTCGTCGCTGGAAAATATATCAACAAACAGTGACAAAAAGATGAAAATGTTGTTACCGTTCGGCAAGGCTGGACAGTTGCAAAATATTTCAAAAAATGAAAAAAGTGCTTGACAGACGCAAAAACTTATGATATCTTAATTAAGTTGCTGCAAAAAGCAAGCAATGATTAGCACCTTGACAAATGAACAGTAATGCAACCCTGAAAATTCTAAAGAGAATGCATCAG
>CAJUES010000027.1 GCA_910585765.1 uncultured Lachnospiraceae bacterium
GGATTTTCGAGGTTCACACACAGAACCGCCCGATCTTCTCCAACAACTCGTCAGCCTTATCCGCATGGATGTTCATCTGCATCATACGGCGGAATCCCTTGCTCAGCAGACCCATGATCGACTTTGCGTTGATCACGCTGTCCCCCACAAAGATCTCGATATCATAGGAACACATCTCCGTCTGATGTACGAACTCCATCACATCATCCACGTCCGACAAAAAAATATTTCTGCTAATCATAATAAAACTCCCCTATCCTTCTATTATTCTAAGCGCACTTTCCTGCACCACCCCTCATTTTGGTGCGGAAAGCTTTATAAATATTTGAAAGCCATTTCTTGCCTATAATATAGTATTGTTTCCTGTTTTTGTCAATCTATGAAAATAACATTTTTTGTACTATAAAGTCCGATTTTTTATCTGTTTTGCACAATATTCTTCGAACTCTATCGCCCTCGGAAAACGGAACGTGCCGATCGCCGGAATGTTTTTCCAGCCGCGCTCCGGCAGTCAAAAATTATGTATTGATTTTGTACCTGCAAACGTCTATAATGTAGACGGAATGAAAATGAGCAGCGGTCCTGCACCGCTGCAAAATACGATGGCTATCACGAAAGAGGGGGAATGAAATGGAATCGTATATCATGTTCAAGAATCTGGCTATCATTATCGTCGCCGCAAAGGTATGCGGCATTGCAGCCAGAAAATGTAAGGCGCCGCAGGTCGTGGGCGAGATCATTGCGGGGCTGCTGATCGGTCCAAGCATTTTGGGCTGGGTGGAGCAATCTGATTTTCTGGTCAAGCTCGCCGAGGTCGGCGTTGTGCTGCTGATGTTCTCGGCGGGACTCGAAACCGACTTAAAGGATCTGATGAAAACCGGCCCGATCGCGGCGCTGATCGCCTGCGCAGGCGTATTTGTCCCGCTTGTGTGCGGTGCGCTGCTCTATATGGGATTCTACGGCGTCGCGCCGTGGGGTTCCGAGGAATTTTACAAGGCTGTTTTTGTCGGCACGATCCTCACTGCGACATCCGTGAGCATCACCGTGGAATCGCTCAAGGAGATGGGCAAATTAAAGGGGCATGTCGGAACGACCATACTGAGCGCAGCGATCATCGATGACATCATCGGTATCATCGTACTCACTTTTGTGATCGGATTCAAGAGCCCGGACTCCAATCCTATGACTGTTCTGGTTAATACGGTTTTGTTCTTTGTGTTTGCCATCGTGATCGGATTTGTCTTTTACAAACTCTTCCAGTATGTGGACAACAAATACCCGCATACCAGGCGCATCCCGATCCTGGGTCTGGCATTCTGCCTCGCCATGGCGTACATAGCAGAGAAATATTTCGGTATCGCCGACATCACAGGCGCATACGTGGCTGGGATCATCCTCTGCTCTATCCGCGACTCCAGCTACATCGCGCAGAAAATGGACATCAATTCCTACATGCTGTTCGGTCCGGTTTTCTTTGCGAGTATCGGTCTAAAGACCAATGTCGAGAGCCTGAATATGAGCATCCTGTTCTTTTCCATCGCGTTTGTCGCTGTCGGACTGATCTCGAAGATCATCGGCTGCGGACTGATGGCGCGCATCTGCAAGTTTAACGTCCTGGATTCGCTAAAGATCGGCGTGGGCATGATGACGCGCGGAGAGGTCGCACTGATCGTGGCGCAGAAAGGTCTCTCAGCCGGCCTGCTGACTCCCGTGTATTTCACGTCGGTGATCTTTCTGATCATCGTCTCCTCGATCTTGACGCCGATCATATTGAAGATATTGTACTCAAAGGATGCTGCTTCCCCGACATAGATCGTCGGGGAATTTTTTACTTGAATCTGTCCCGATTTTGTTATAGACTTTTTGTGATCTGCAATTCTCATATCGATGACTCAGGAGGATGAACAATGGCAAAGATACTTGTTGTGGAGGACAATCACGACTACCAGGAATTGCTGCAGAATTTTCTCGAAAATGCCAATTATGAAGTCACAGCCGCCAGCGACGGCGTCAGGGCTGCCGAGTGCGCCGCCGCCCAGTCTTTTGACCTGATCCTGCTTGACCTGATGCTGCCCGGCATCGACGGATTTGAGGTCTGCAAGTCCATCCGCGAGAAACATGACACTCCTGTCATAATGCTGACGGCGCTGGACAGCGAATCCTGCCAGATGCGCGGCTATGGGCTTGGCATCGACGACTATATCACCAAGCCTGTCTCCATGGCACTGCTCCTGCAAAAGGTCGAGGCAGTGCTGCGCAGGACCATGCCGTCCACCCTGCGGCACGCGCAAAACGCACCGGGTGTACTGCATTTTGAGGATCTTTCCCTCGATCCCGAGACACATACGGTCAGCGTCTGTGATGCGCCTGTCGATTTCACACTGCGTGAATTCGAGATTCTGCAGGAGCTGATGCGCTCACCGGGCGCTGTCGTCACCAGAAAGACACTGGTCGAAAAGCTGTGGGGCTACGACTTTTCGACCGGCGATACGCGCATCGTGGACACACACATGAAAAATATCCGCCGGAAACTGGGCGCGGCAGACTGCATCGAGACGGTCCGCGGTGTCGGTTACAGGCTGAAAAGGAGACCTGATGGGCAAACTGATGCATAAACTGACCACAAAGACTTTTTTCCTGCTTCTCATCCTGTCGCTGACGATCATTTTGTCCGCCTACGGCTGTATCTGGCTTTTCCTCCCCTATGCGGATCAAAAGCTTGCACAGCGCAGTCTCGATCAGCGGACACAGCAGTTTGTCTCCTGCCTGTGGACGACGGCAAGGGACGACAGCGAACCCCTCTTCACAGACTTTATCCGCCAGACCGGCGCCGAGCTTTTCCTGCTCGACAGTGACGGGGATGCGGTCAGTCCGTTTACATTTCAAAAGTATCAAAAGCAGGACTGGACAGACGGCGGGACGTTGCCAGAAGACCGCTATCCGTTTCGCTTTGCGGACTCTGACGACGAGTATGTGCTCATCACCCGCCATAACCCTTCACGTTCTGACGAGATTGCAGCCGCGGTGCGGAAAAGTATTCCCTTTGTCGCGCTGCTGATCCTCCTGCTCTCCTTTGTCAGCGCGTTTTTGTTCTCGCGCCACACCACAAAACCGATCATCCGCATCAGCGGCATCGCGGACAGGATCGCGAATCTTGATTTCAGCTGGTACTGCCCTGATCTTCGCGGGGACGAGATCGGCGTCCTGTCACAGAGCATCAACGAGCTGTCCGACAAACTGCACAACGCGCTCGACGAGATCCGGCGCAGGAATGACCGCCTCGAGGATGAGATCCTGCTCGAGAAAGAGCGCGAGCGCCGGAGAATGCTCTTCTTTTCAGGCGTCTCCCACGAGCTCAAGACGCCGATCGCTGTCGTGATCGGACAGCTGGAGGGCATGCAGTCACAGATCGGCGTGTACAAAGACCGCGAAAAATATCTCGCGCGCAGCGCGGAGATCCTGCAGTCCCTCAACAGCTTTATCAAGGAAGTCCTCCTGGTCTCCCATGTGGATATGCTGGCAGAACCTGCGATGACCACCGTTGATCTGTCCCGTCTTCTGACGGTTCTGACCGCTGACTATATGGACTACGCGCAGCCGCTCGCCATCCGTTTTTCCATTGATATCGAACCCGATGTCCAAACATACGGGGATGCGATGCTACTGAAAAAAGCGCTCGGAAATGTGATCGGAAATGCAGTCACCTACTCGCCCGAACACGGCAGCGTCACCATAAGGCTCACCCGCGCTCACGGCAGTGCGACACTCACTGTGGTCAATGCAGACGCACATATCGATGAGACGGATCTGCCGCACCTCTTTGAGGCTTTTTACCGCGCAGACCGATCCGCAGCGCACGGCAGCGGGCTCGGGCTCTATATCACGAAGATGATCTTTGAGAACAATCAAGTCAGCCACTCCATCGAAAACACCGGGGACGGCGTAACGTTTACTGCCGTCTTTTTGACCGCCTGACCTTTTGCGCGCTCCGCCATGACCGATCCGCAAAAAGACCTCTCAACACAAACTCAACACAAACTCCACCTAAACTCCACAAAAATACACACAATCTCCAGACAACTCCCGCAGTATTTATGATAAAATGGATCCGTCACATAAATGCAAAGGAGTTGTATGAAGTTTTATGAAAATCGATGTCGACCATATCACCATGATCTATCCATCGGGCAAGAAGGCGCTGCAGGACATTTCCCTCCACGCCGAAAGCCCAAACTTCATCGGCGTTCTCGGTCCGAACGGTGCCGGGAAAACGACGCTGATGAAGCTGTTGATCGCAGGACTTCTGCCCACCAAAGGTGAGATCCTTCTGAACGAAATGCCCCTGCTCTCACAGGAAAAGTATCTGAAATCACAGCTCGGCTACCTGCCGCAGAGCTTTGGACTGTACGATGAATTGACCGTCTGGCAGTTTCTCGACTACATGGCAGCGCTCAAAAATATCAAGGACCCCGGAGCGATCACCGAAGTGCTGGAACGCACAAACATGACAGGGCAGAAAAAGACACGCATACGCAGTCTTTCCGGCGGTCAGAGACAGCGCGTCGGGATCGCGCAGGCACTGCTCGGCAATCCGCAGCTGATCATACTCGACGAGCCGACTGTCGGTCTCGACCCCGAGGAGCGTGTCAAGTTCCGCAATATTTTCTCGGAGATGGCGCAGGACAAGATCGTTCTGCTCTCCACACATATCGTCGAGGATGTGCAGGCAGTCTGCAACCGTGTGCTTGTGATCCACGACGGTCTGATCCTCTTTGACGGTACACCGTCCCGACTCATCGCGCAGACGGAGCAGCATGTCGGGATCTATCACGCACAACTGGGCGATGCCGTCCCGGACGGATGCCAGATCGTCTCCAAAGTCCATACGGCTGACGGAATCCGCTCCCGCATCGTCGCAGAGCACCTGCCCCCATACGCGCAGCCCTGCGAACCGACGCTGGAAGACGCCTACCTGTACTGCATCCATCGTCCCCAAAACCGTATCGATCCACGAGAGGAGCCTGCCGCAAAATGAAACGTATTCTTTTTTCCTTTTACCGTGTTGAGCTAAAGCGTCTGCTGTCGTCCCGGAATGTGATCACAGCAGCAATCCTGTCCATGCTCTCGCTGCCTCTGGGCAATCTTCTGTATGAACACTCTTCCCGTGTCATGTCAGCCCGCTATATCATGACTCCGGTGCTGACGGGAACGACGGTCGGTGCCGTCGTGTGGGCTGTGGTCATGATCATGGAGAGTGACAGACTGCAGCGCAGCGGTGTGCATATCCTGACAGATGCCGTCGCACCGCCTGCATCTTTGTCCGCCGCAAGAACGCTTGCGCTGTTGACGATATCCATGATCGTGACTGCACTCACCGCACTGGTATATCTGCCCTACACCGCAGCCAGGATGTCCTACTTGTTCTCGCCGGGCTTTTACTTTGCCAATTTTGCGGTCTTCATGCTCCCGACCTGGTGGATCTCTATCCTGCTCGCGGATGCGCTCTACCAGATCACGCGGCGCGTAGAAGGCTCTGTCATACTCTATATCGCAATAGCTGGCGTGAGTGTCAGCGGTATCGCCTCCTCCGATTATTTCATGCGCTGGATCAATCCGTTTGTCATCACATACTCCGACGGTTTCCCGTCGATCTGGCCTCTGCGCATCGGGCTGTACACGCGCGTCATATGGATCTGCATCGCACTGGCGTTTTGGCTGATATCTATGTTGTGTGTCCGCAGATATCAGAGAGGGCTGGTCTTTTCATTCCGCAAAAACGTGCGGAAACTTTACATCCTGGCTCCTGCTGCCGTGTCTGCCGCAGCCGCGGTCTGTCTATGGCACTTCCAGCCCTTTATCGACCACGGACCCGAATATTTTGACTATAAACCGGAAATAGTCCTGGAGATCGATGACGCCAACAGGATCAGCTCGATCCTGTACAGCATAGAACTCGATCCTGCATCGGGAACACTCTCTGCAAAGGCAGAATATGACATACAAGTCCCATACCGCGGGGAGGCGCTGCTCTATCTCAACCCCGGTTACAGGATCACCAGCATGTCCTACGACGGCGAAGCAGTGCCTTTTCGCACGGTGGACAGCGATATAAACGGGCAGCGACCAACCTACTTCGAGCTCCCGGAACAGCTTTGCAACAAGACCCTTGTGATCGAGTACAGCGGCTTCCCCACACAGGGAAAATGCTGGTCTTCCTCCATGGTGATGGACACGATCGACCGTGACTATATCACACTGTCCACATGTGCGATCGTTCCCATGTTGGAGAACTACTATACCGGTGTTGACAAGGCTGCTATAGCTGAGATCACGATCCCCGACAATCTGACGCCTTTCCTGAACCACGCCCGCATGACACAGTATGTCGACAACGGCGACGGCACAAAGACCTGGACAGAGCGATGTCCCAAATATCTCAGTGATCTCACGGCAGGATATTACACCATCGATACGTTCAATATCGGTGAGTTGGAGGTCGATTTCGCCTACGGGACCGCGTACGAAGAGACTGTCAGGGAAAATGATATCCAGCAGGCGATCATCGATATTCTCACATACTGCAGTGACCATTACGGAGAACTCTTTTCGGCGGATGACGGTCATCTGCTCCTGCGTCAGGAAAGCTCCATGTTCATGGGCGGTTATGCCGTAACCGGTGTCTCCACATGGTTTGAGACAATATTGACTCCGGATACGCTGCGCGACACGGACAAGGGTGCCAGTGCGACAGAAGTCTTTATCCACGAGATGATCCATCAGTGGTGGGGCGGACTTGGACTCTCCTGCACGAATGAGGAGCTGTGGAGCCCAGAAGGGCTGACTGTCTACTCGACTTACCGCCTGGTCAAAGAGAAATACGGTGCGCTCTATGCGCAGCAGTACTATGTCGATGCGTGGAAGAAATCCGTTGACGGGCAGAACCGCAGTTTCTACAACCGCCACCCGGAATATCTGGCGCTGCTTCCGGAACTGTATCAGTCCCAGATCGCCTCCGCAAACAGAGGGATCAACCGGTATCAGCGCATGCCCCTGATGATCCTGAAAGCGGAGGAACTGGTCGGGGGCGAGGAGCAGATGGACGAGATCCTGCGCCGGATGTACGCGGATCAGGATCAATATGAAAATGGATTTGGTTTTGAAGATTTTTTGCGATACTGCAATCTGACAGAGGAGGATCTGAACCTTGAATAAAAAATGTTTTCTCAAAATATTGTGCTATGAACTGCGGCGGACACTTCTGAACAGACTCTTTCCGGGACTGCTCCTCGTGAATGGTCTGTACGCATGGTTCCTGCTGTCCTATGATATTGTCCTGGGCACTGCGTACACAGCCCCCTTTTCCGTCTGGAGCTACTGCACCTATCTCGGCAAGACACTCCCGGTTGCGGCAGTCACTGTTCTGCTGTTGTTGTCCAACTATTACAGCCGGAAGCAAAAGCAGATCGAAGAGCTGACAGCTGCCACCCCGGTCTCGCCATTCAGCCAGGTTCTGATACGGACGCTGGCAGCAGGCAGCTGCTTTCTGTTGATCTGCCTCGTGGAGATCGCGCTTTCACTTTTATTTTATATACAGTTTTTTCGATTCCACGATTTTGCGGCATTCATACTGCCGACATTCCTGCTGATCCTGCCATGTTTTATACTCATCAACGGTCTGGGGCAGCTTCTCGGCAGCCTCCACCGCAGTCTGATCTATGCGCTGATACTGCCCGCCCTCGCCCTGCACAGCATCCCGAGTGTCTTTGATCTCTTTAGTGCGGGATATTTCTCGACAGTTCCGCTGACGCTCCCTGTCGGTGCGGACGGTGAACCGGCATTTACTGTCAGTGCCGCGTTTACCGCCACCCGCCTTTCATACGCTGCGCTGGGCATCGCATGCATCTGTCTCACCACAGTGCTGTCAGCCCGCAAGTCCAGGAAAGCATGAGATGATACATTGACATCCGTCATTCTGTCCCGGCTACTTCCACGCCCTCGATCCTTACTGCGTAAGGTCCGTCATACTCGTCATTTTGATAGCGCTCCCTGGAAAAAAGCATATTGCCCTGCACCGCCAGAATACTGCCGTTGACCGATCCGCCTGTCACCGGTGTCACTTTCTCACCGTCATACAATAATGCAAGCCGGATCTCACCCCCAAAATGCCCCGACATGCTATCCATCTGGAAATCAGAAAAACTCACGATGTGCAGATACGGGGCAGATTTCAGCTCTTCCATCGTCCTGCTGCCAACCGGCACTGAGATACTGGTATAATCTCCTGTGGGTTCGACGCCAAGGTAGTACGAACACCTGCACCCTCCGTGAAACATTTTCAATGTCCCTTTCTCTAAGAGCAGGCGGTCTTTCATCACGATACCCTCATCGCTGTAGGGCTCTTTTGCTTTGAGATATACCGTGAGCGCGTCTCCCTGTACCGTGTCTCCCTGAACATGGTCTCCAATCTGATAATTGGAAAACTTCTGATAAACGACACCTGCACTGGAACGCACACAGTAATACTGCAAGATCTCCTGCAGATTCCTTTCCGACAGAAGGATCGTGTATTTCCCTGCCCTAGGAGCCCGTTCTGCCTCCGCCCTTGACTGAGTCATCGCAAGCGCTTCCGCTACATCGCGGCGCAGTGCATCAAGGTTTGCCTCGTGGTAAGAAAACTGATGGTATGTCTCCACATCCCGGGGGGCAATACACTGCACAACATACTCCCCGGAAACCAGATAAGTCTCATAGCTGACATCCACTCCCCTGGAATTTACGATCCGGCGGACAACGCGCTTTGTAAATACTTCCGCAGAATTGATAAATACCTTCTCAGAATTGTCAGCTTCATACAATGCCTCCACGATCTGGCGGGTGCTCTCCTCGAGACTCTGCCCTGCAAACTGACTGTCTGCCCTGACAAATTCCTCTCTTTTTCCGGCGTTCAGCTCATAGTATTCGTTGTTCACCAGCGCTGCCGCATGGTAAGCCCTCTGCAGTGTTTCCCTGATTTCTGCTGTCTCCATTTCCGGGTGAATGATGACCGACGACGAACCAAGCATCTTTTTCCCATCTTCCTCATGCGGGCAGAACACGACAACAGCATAATCTGTCAGATCTGTCCGTCTCTTTAGATCCAGCTTTTTTCTGACAAAAAAGCATTCTACCGACTCCTGCACACTCTCAACAATGCGATATTCTTCTATTCCCAGCTGCGCTGACACAGCTTTGATCTGTTCAATCAAAATCTTTCCCTTCCTTTCCTATACACTGTCCACAACTACTGATTCATTATCCCAGACGGATCTTTGCCTTGATATACGGACCTCCGTCCGAGACTTTCACCCACTCCTTATATCCCTTTCCACACATACCGCTTCCGCCTAGATGCACGTTCTCTGACATCATGGAAATGGACTTTAGCAGATCGGGAACATAGCCTGTGAGGACGATCGGTGAAAAAATTTTCCCGGTCAGTTTCCCATCCCGGATCTCCCTTGCAATGTTGACCATGCACTGAATCCCCCAATTCTTTGGATCCTCCATACCACTCCTGGGATTTTCCAGCAGAAAACCGTACTGGATCGATGCGATCATCTCCTCCATTGTGTCTGATCCGCCCTCAAAAAAGGTGTTGGTCATGCGCGTATATGCCTTTCTGCGGAAACTCTCCCTTCTTCCGTTTCCGGTCGGCTCTGTCCCCAGCACCAGGGCAGACTGCAGATCACTGATCCCTCTTTTCAGGATCCCTTTCTCGATCACTGTCGTGTCATGTGCCATCGTCCCCTCATCGTCAAAATAGTAAGTCGCCACCTCACTGGCTGCCGCGGCGCCATCGTGCATCGTGACAAGGTCTGACGCTACGCGCTCTCCCACATACTGCTCCGCCTGCGCGCGCTTCTTCACAAACATATCCATCTCGACACCATGCCCAAAAGCCTCATGCACGATCATGCCGGTGACATCCGGTGAACAGATGCAGTCGTACTCCCCCGGAATGACAGACTCGCTGTCCAGGAGCTCCAGAACGACCTTCGCGCATTCCTCGATATCCGCATCGATCTGCGAGAGAACCTCCGCACCGCCCAGATTGGAGTATGTCCTAAAATACGTCTTGAACTCCTCCCCTTTTGCCGCGACAAAAAACAATATTCCTGTCATCCACATCACATTCTGCTCCATCATGCAGTTTCCCGAGGACTGGTTTCCTGACAGAAACAGTTTCGTATATTTCTGATAATTGCCCATCACCTGGCAATCCAGGATCTTATCGCTGAACGCCAACCCTTTCTCTTTGATCGCGGCAAGATGCGCCAATATCGCATCATCTCCCAGCACCTCGGGATCGATCTCATAATCCGTACTGTCACAAAACGCTGTTTCTTCCCCGGCGGGCACATGGTATTCGCTCTCACATAATCCTTCCGGCATAATTTTATCCGAGGATTCCACCAATTCCCTGATGTGGTCGCAGATGCCCTCCAGATTTTCCTCCGAAATCTGATTGAAAGAATACTCTGCATAATGCTTTCCGTCAGACACTTTCACCACAAATCCCCTGGAAGTACCACGCTCCCCCTCACCGACACTCATATTTTTTCTTGAAACACTATAGTTTCCTGACTTTGCGTCCTCTGTCAGAATGGAAGCATACGGATACTGCTCCAACAACATATCCAATAATTTCTTTAACAGAGGTTTCTTTCTCTGAATAAATAAGCTCTCCTGTACTTTCATGACTGCTCCTTCCTATCTTCTCTTTTTTCTCTTTTTTCTCTCTTCTGCATTTTTCCTTATAATTCCTGCCGGCGTGCTCTCTCCTCATTGATATGGATCAGCTTCATGCTGTCCATATCAAGCCGCCTGTAGAAACAGTTGTTCGCCACCCCCTTATATGATGTGTGACAGATATTTCCCTTCATCGGTCTGACTTTGTACACCAGCGAATTCTGCTCGCAGTTGACGAAGATATCTGTCAGTTCAAACTCATTGCCCGATGTCTTTCCCTTGTGCCACAGCGCATTCCGCGAAGTGCTCCAGAGCACTAATCTGCGCAGTCTGACCGACTCCAGCATCGCCTGCTCGTTGGTGTACGCCACGAGGATCACCTCGTTGGTGTCCGCATTCTGGACCGCGACAGGGATCACCTCCTGACCGGACATGCCCGCGATCTTCCCAAAATCCAGCTGCAATTCGTTTGTCTCTTCTATATAGCCCATTCCCGACCTCTCCTATCTATACATTTTGCACCTTTTTGATACCATACAGCTCCTTAGGAGCTGTATGGTATCAAGATTTTCTAATACCGCAGATGCACATTCAGACAGTGTATATCAGGCGTTCCTTACCGCCCAGCGCATCTTGGTGGAGCGTGCGCGCCCATTCTGCCTGCACTCTTCTGCGGACGGGCGCAGGACCTCATCGGAGATGCCGCTATATACGCCCTGCTTCTTCCCTTGCCTGAACGCTTTCTTGACCATCCTGTCCTCGCCGGAGTGAAACGTCAGGATCGCCACTCTGCCGCATGGCGCCAGCGCGCCGGGAAGTTTGTCGAGAAACGCCTCGAGCACTTCAAACTCGCTGTTCACATCGATGCGCAGTGCCTGAAAGGTGCGCTGGCAGGTCTTTTTGACAAGATCCTTTTTCTCGCTGTTGTCCGGCAGATTGGACAATGCCCTCTCTATGACCGCCTTGAACTGGGTGGTCGTCTGTATGGGTTCCCTGCGGCGCAGTGTCCTGATCACTTCCGCAGCGATCTCTGCCGCAAAGGGCTCGTCCGCGTTTTCCACGAGCATTCCTGCCAGCTCATCCTGTGTCAGTCCCTTCAGTCGATCTGCCGCAGATACGCCCTTTTCCGGGTTCAGCCGCAGATCAAGCGGTCCCTCCACCTTGTAGGAAAAGCCCCTGTCCGGGTCATCGATCTGCATGGACGATACCCCCAGATCCGCAAGGATAAAATCAAATGGTCCATGCTCCGCCGCGATCCGATCAATATCGGCAAAGTTCTCCTGCAGGACTGTCAGGATCTGTGAACCATATCCTGCATGCTCCAGACGCTCCCTCGTCTTGACTATCTCGATCGGATCCACGTCAAGTGCACAGATATGCCCCTGTCCCTGCAACCGTTCCAACATCCTGCGCGTGTGACCGCCATAGCCGAGCGTGGCATCCAGCCCTTTTTGCCCCGGCTGTATCTGCAGAAAGTCCAATATCTCATCGACCATGATGGACCGGTGCATCCCCGCCGGCGTGCTGCCCTTGCTGATCACCTTCTCGATCGTGTCCGCGTATTTTTCCGGGTTGTGCTCCTTGTACTTTTCCTCAAATTTTCTGGGATGCGTTCCCTTGTAGCGCACGCGCCTTTTGTGTTGCTGTTCCATATAACCCCTTTCTGTAGCCTTCTCCCAGCTGCATTATCCCCTATCAATGTGGTTCAGGCATCGCAAATAGCACTAAGCATCCTGAACCAAATTGATAAAAGCCCTTATCTTATTTTACCACACAATCTTAAAATTTTCCAGCCTGTGTGCAATCAGGCACAGGGGAACGACCGTTACAGGGAGCCGAAGGCTGAACTGTTACGAACGACCTTCTCCACTACTCGCCGTGCGCCGCCTTGCGGCTTAGTTCCTCTGCACAGGACTGCGCATAAAGAGGGGGCGATTCCTCGCCCCCTCTTGCCCTTGCTACTGCAAGACATTCCGCACCTTTTCCTCGTATTCTTCCCTGGTGATGATGTCCATCTCATACTGCATCTGGATCTTTTTCAGCATCTCGAAGTTGTCAAACTTTTTCTGTGCTTTTGCCAGTTTTTCCTCGTACTCTTCGTACGTGATGACATCCAGATCGCGTGCCTTGTCAAGCTTGCGCCTCTCACTCTCAAACTGGTCCAGCGCCTTTTTCCTGTCCTTTTCGATGGAATGCTGCCTGACCTGCTGATCCTTCTGCGAGATCTGCTCTGTGATCTCTGACACCTTCTCGAGATCCGGATTGATGGCATCTAATATGTCTGACACATCAAAGGGCGTCGTGCGGAAAGAATCTGCGATATACGCGACATAGCGCTTGCCGATCTCCGCGTACTGGCTCTCCAGTTTCTTCTCGACTGCCGCCTTCTGAATCTTGAGATTGGCCAGCTCAGTCTGCTCCTTTGTCACATTGCCGATCTCCCTTACCACTTTCGTTGTCCTGTCAAAAAAATCCATCCTGTCTCCTCCTGTTTCCTGCAGCGTGCCCCCGCCCCGGGCGTACGCTGTTTACATTGCTTTCGTTAATATGTTACCCTCATTTTATCACTCGATGCATAACTGT
The DNA here is from genome assembly GCA_910585765.1 of uncultured Lachnospiraceae bacterium. Lineage (GTDB taxonomy): Bacteria > Bacillota > Clostridia > Lachnospirales > Lachnospiraceae > COE1. The sequence goes on from CAJUES010000027.1 coordinate 13,312, forward strand.
TCCACCAAACTATTTATAAACAATATGAAAAAAGGATAAAGCCCTTTTCTTTACAGGAACATCCTCATCTGTTATACTGAAACTGCCGCTCAATGAGTAGTTTGCATAGGAAGGAGTTTTTATGGAATCAGCAAAAATAGACAATTCATTTACAGAGAAAGACTATTACACCCTCCCCGACGATATGCGTGCCGAGCTGATCGATGGCAAATTCTACGACATGGCATCACCAAACCGCATCCATCAGGAGATCATAAGCTTTTTTATAAAGAAAATCGGTAATTACATCGACTCCGAGAAAGGTTCCTGCAAAATCTACCCGGCTCCATTTGCCGTCAAGCTGTTCAATGACAGGAGGACGATCGTGGAACCGGATATCAGTGTCATCTGCGACCCAGACAAGCTCACGGACAAAGGCTGTTCCGGCGCGCCGGACTGGATCGTGGAAGTTGTATCGCCGAGCAATGCTGTCCACGACTATGTTCGCAAACTGAACCTGTATGTCAGGGCAGGTGTTCGGGAATACTGGATCGTCAATCCGCCGGAAAAGGAAGTCGCCGTGTACTTCTTTGAGCAAAGTCCTTTTCCTGTATCATACACTTTCGGGGACATGATCAAAGTCAATATATTCGACACCCTGTGGATCGATCTCAAAGATTTACCGCTGTGATCCCTGCCGGTCCAATCCCTGTCGGAGCAGTCCGTCATACGCCTCCCACGAGATGTACCTGCCTCCCATGCTCGCCAGATGTTCGGTGTGAAACTGGCAGTCAATGAACAGGAATCCCTGCCGCTCCAGGAGCTGCGCAAAGGCGATCAGCGCTGTCTTGGAGCCGTTCTCTCTCTCAGAAAACATGCTTTCCCCGAAAAAGCATCTGCCGATACTGACACCGTAAAAACCGCCTGCCAGTTCACCGTCCTCAAACACCTCCACGCTGACCGCATACCCCTGCTCATGCAGACGGTGATATGCCGCTTCCATCTCGTCCGAGATCCATGTTCCCTCGTTAAATTCCCTTTTTATACGACAGCGGTGCATGGTGTCCGCAAAATCCCTGTTCAAAACAACCCGAAGTACATGTTTTTTCATATACTTCTTCATGGAGCGGGAGATATGGATCTCACCCGGAAAAATGACAAAGCGCTCTTTGGGGCACCACCACAGGATCTCCTCCCCCGGATCATACCACGGGAAGATGCCGTGGGTGTATGCCAGCAAGAGACGCTCGACACGCAGATCCCCGCCTATGGCAAGCAGCCCGTCGTCCCTTGCGAGCGTCGGATCCGGAAACGATATTTCGTTCTCACTGATACGGAATACAGGCATGTTTATCCCCCTCTCATAAAATAACCTGCAATATTCTGTCATTGATAAAACGCTAGAGCGTGTTTGAAAAATGCTTTCTGTCAGATGTGCGGCACAGTTTGTGGGAGATTTGTGCCAAATGAAGGAGGCGTAGCGGGCTACGTCGACTGAATTTGACGCAAATATCGCGCAAAATGGGACGTACAGATGGCGGGAATGATTTTTCAAACACGCTCTAGGATTTCGCGCTCTTTTTGGGCTTCCCCTGCGGGTAGTCCAGCCGGAATCCCTCACCTGCGGCAGCCAGTTCACATTTGCCGCCCTTTTTCAGTCTGCCAAACAGGATCTCGTCCACCAAAAGCGGCTTTATCTCACCCTGGATCACGCGGTCGATCTCCCTTGCGCCAAACTCCGTCGTGATCCCTTTTCTTTTCAGCAGTTTTTTCGCCGCAGTGCCAACCGACAGCTCCACTTTTTTCAGCAGCAGCATCCGCTGCAGTTCCCCGAGTTTCTTCTCTGTGATCTGTCCCGCCATCGTATCGTCCATGCCGTGGAAGACGACGATCTTATTCAGACGGTTGCGGAATTCCGGCTGGAATATCCGCTTTACCTCCTCCATGATCACATCCGCCTTGACATCCTGGCCTGTAAAACCGATCCCGTGCTTTCCGATCCGGCTTGCCCCCGCGTTGGAGGTCATGATGACGATCACATTGCGGAAATCCGCTTTTCTGCCCTGATTGTCCGTGAGCGTGGCATAGTCCATCACCTGCAGGAGTATGTTGTAAATGTCCGGGTGGGCTTTTTCGATCTCGTCCAACAGCAGCACCGCATGGGGATTCTTGCGGATCTCCTCTGTCAGCAGTCCGCCCTCCTCATAGCCGACATACCCTGCCGGTGAGCCGATCAGCTTTGCGACTGCATGTTTCTCCTCATACTCGCTCATGTCAAACCGGATCAGCTTCACGCCCAGCTCGTCCGCAAGGCTTCTTGCGATCTCCGTCTTGCCGACACCCGTAGGTCCCACAAAGAGCAGACTTGCCAGCGGCTTTCCTTCCTCCAGAAGCCCTGCCCTCGAAAATTTGACTGCATTGACAACCTGCGCGATCGCTTCATCCTGACCGTAGACGCGGTTCGTCAGCCGCTTTTCGAGTGTCGCGAGCGTCTCGATCTCGTCGTGTTCGACCACCTGCTTCGGGATCTGACAGGTCCTGGACAGAATCTCGTCGATCAGGTCTTTCCCGACAGACTGCGTCTTCTGCTCGATCGGATGCAGCCGGCGGTAAGCCCCCGCCTCGTCGATCAGGTCGATCGCCTTGTCCGGCAGATAGCGCTCATTGACATACTTTGCAGACATGCTGACTGCGTATGCGATCACGCCCTTTTTGTAAGTCACCCCGTGGAACTTCTCATAACTCTTTTTCAGTCCCTCCAGAATGCGCGTGGTGTCTTCTATATCGGGTTCTTTGATATCAATATTCTGAAAGCGGCGCACCAGGCTCTTGCTCTTCTCGAAATGCTTTTTGTACTCCTCATATGTCGTGGCACCGATAAACCGGATGCTGCCCGCCGCCAGATAGGGTTTTAGCATATTTGAGATGTCAAAAGCGCCGCCGTTCACCGCCCCGGCGCCGACGATATTGTGGATCTCATCGATGTAGACGATCGGCTTCTCCTCGCGGCTGATGCTGTCCATCACCCGCTTGAAGCGCTTCTCAAAATCACCGCGGAACTGCGTCCCGGCGATCAGGCTGCCGAGATCGAGAGAAAAAATGTGCGCGCCCTTCAACGGTCCGGGAACCCGGTCCTCCTCGATCAGACGGGCAAGACCGTAGGTGATCGCCGTCTTGCCGACGCCCGGCTCTCCGATGTGGAGCGGATTGTTCTTCTCCTTGCGGCACAGAATCTGCATCGTGCGCTCAAGCTCGTCCTCCCTGCCGATCAGCGGATTGACTCCCTCCAATGCGTCATTCAGACAGACGGCAAACTGCTGCCACACTTTGTCCGTTTTTTCCGCTCCCTGCGCATCCTCCGCAAGATCGTCCTGGGCATCTGCCCTGCCAGCCGGTTCCCGGCTCCCCGTCTGCCTGCCGTCTGTCCCCCGCCTGTCAGCGGACAGTTCCTCATATAATATGGTCATCTGCTGCAGAAGCTCAGCGTGTTCGATCCCCTGCAGCTGCATGTAGTAGACGGCATAGCTCTCCTCGAGCTCAAACATGGCATGGATAATGTGCATCAGCCCGACGACGTTTTTCCCGCTGCCCTGCGCCGACTGCCATGCAAAAGACAGCATGGTTCCCATCCCTGCAGAAAACTCCGGATTTTGATCGGGCTTTTCGGATACGTTTCCCCCGGTACTGACAGATACTATGTATTCATTAAAATAGCCTTCCAACTGCTGCGACAACTCCGAAATGTTTCCGCCGCAGTCCTCGAACGCCTCCGCAAAAATCTTGTTGCCGCATATGACATACAGCACCAGCTCCGGCGTCACAAGCTCATAATGCCTGTTCTTTGCCAGGACCACCACGGAATTGATGATTTCCGCCACCTCTCTTGTTACCTGCATAACACTCCCCCATTATCAGAATACCCATACTGCAAGTATTCTCCTGAATGCTTTTTACTCCAGTGTCATCCGAAACGGAAACCCTTCCGCTTTTGCACGAGCCGCCGCCGTCTGTACCTTGGACACGGCAATATCGTACGGATAAGAACCCACCACTGCCTTTCCCACCTCGTGTACCAGCAGCATCAGCCGCTCCGCCTCCGTCTCGTCTTTATGAAAAATGTCCCTCAGTATATCGACCACAAAGTCCATTGTGGTAAAATCGTCATTGTGCATGATCACCTTGTACTGCTTCGGTTCCCGTATCCTGATCCGGGTACTCTCCTTTGTTTCTCCCTGTAGTGCCATCTAATTATTACCTCGTAAACTCTGGTTTTTTTCTTTATGCTTTCTGTCAAACTGCGACAAGTCCTGTCCTTTCAGGGCTTTCTCGAGCAGCGTCGGCAAAAGCTCCGGTGTGCACGCAAAGCACGGCACGCCAAGCCCCGCAAGTTTCTGTGCCATCTGTGTGTCATAGTAGGGTCTGCCGCCGTCCGCGATCGCGAGCAGGCTGACCACAGTCACCCCGGATTCCTTCAGATCGCCGATACGCCGCAGCAATGCCGCCCTGTTTCCGCCCTCCTCCAGATCGGATATCAGGAAAAGCAGTGTTTTTGCCGGATTCTCGATAAACTGCTCACAGTAGGCAACTGACTTGTTGATATCCGTGCCGCCTCCTAACTGGAATCCAAACAGCAGATCGACCGGATCATCACTTTTTTCTGTCAGATCAACGATATTGGTGTCAAACGCGACGATCCTTGTCCTGATGCTCGCCATGCTCGCCAGAATGCAGCTGATGATCGAGGAATAGATCACGGACTCTCCCATCGAACCGCTCTGGTCAATGTCGAGTATGATGGTCCACTTGTTTGCCGCTGTTGTACTCGTCCGGTCAAAAAAATAAAAATGTTCGGGGACGATCGTCCTCAAATCCGGATCATAATGCTTCAAATTGCGGCTGATCGTCATCTTGTAATCCATCGCCGACGCGGACGGGATCGGCGAGTGCTTTTTCTTGTTGACTGCAGCAGTCACAGCACGCCGAATATCCTGTTCCAGAAGTTTATTGATCTCTTCCACAATCTTCTTGATAAATTCGCGGACGCTCTCCTTGGATCGCTTCGGTATCTGGTCTTTTAACATCAGGATCGTGGACGCCAGATTGATATCCGGTTCCATATTCTCCAGAAGCTCTGGCTCAAACAACAGTTGTTTCAGGCCGCAGCGCGTCACTGCGTCGTTTTGAATGACTGTCACCAGTTCCTTGTCAAACAGCGTCCGCACATCGCCGAGCCAGCGGCTGATCTGCGGATTGGACGGCCCCTTCCCACCGCCCGCTCCACCGCCGCCTGCTCCGCCAAAGCCGCCCGACTCTGTCCGGTTATAGATGGAAGCCAGCGCCTGATCCATCAGATCCTGCTCCTGCGTCAGCGCGAGGTCTGTCATTCCCGACAGACGTTTGTCACTCTCCTGTCCCAGGATCAGCCGCCAGCGGCTGATCTGTTCTTTCACTTCCATATGAATCCTCCTCAGTTCCACCACGATACGATTTCTTCCGGATCCCACACTTTCATTTCTGCCTCTTTATAATCCTTAGGATTCCGCGTTACAATCCCATCCATTTTCTGCAGTAACGCAACTGAATACTGTACAGAATCCTCAAAATCTTTCCATGGCAGCGCAAGTGCCTTTTGAATCTCATCTTCCGAAATACCCGCTACCGAAACTACTTTTATCAATTTAACAATAAGACTTTTGACTTCTGCCCTATCTCTCAGTGCCTGATTCGCGATATAATATATATCCGTGATCGCAGATGCTGATACATACAACTCAATTTCCTTACGTCGTGCCAAAGTCAGTACACTGGCACAACTCTTGTAAAAAGGTTCTCTTTTTAGAAGCACATCGAGGATAACATTGGTATCAATCAGATATTTCATACTTTTTTAACCTCTCACTTCTGTATTCTTCCAGCGTTTTACCCGTATCCGGAATAGAACCAACCAGAGAAGCTACAATCATGTCAACATCTACCTGTTCCTCCGCCGCCCGCTCTTCTTTCCTCTTTTTCTTTTTAGCATCCACTAAAAATTCGATATAGGAAACAACCTTATCATAATCCCCTTCATCCAGATCTTCCAGTAAATAATCTATACTTTTCTGCATATTCTTCCTCATTCCTACATTATTTACAAGTCAAAATCAAAATCATCCAGACCCTCGATCATCTCCTGCGCACTCTCGTCGAGCATGGCGTTCACCACCTCGCTGACCTCCTGACCGTTCAGCCCCAGTATCTCGCCGAGATTTTCCGCGATCTGGTCCTTCTCCGCCGCGGAGAAATCCGCAAAGGCGCGGCGCAGGAACACCAGGGCGCGCTTGAACTCCTCATCGTCCAGCGTGTCGAGATAGTCGTTCAGGCTCTCCCACAGGGACAGCCTGGCGATCAGCGCGTACCTGTTCTTCATCGCCAGCCCCTCAAACCAGCCGGCGCCCAGATCCGCGGGAATCCCCTTTGACAGACGCCTTGACACCTCCGTGCGCAGCTGCCGCGTGTCCATGCTGCCGCGCTCCAGCAGGATCGCCGCCGCAAAACCCGACAGCTTCGTGTTCAGGTCGTCCCGCTCCGAAATATTGTCAAGCACCTTGATCCACTCCGCATTGTCCAGAAAATCATGTGCCAGCTCCGCGCTGTTGAGCTGCTCCATCGCCGTGATGACCACCTTGCTCGCCGCGTCATCACACACACAGGCTTGTTCCAGTATCAGACAGGCTCTGTAAAACAACTGCTGCAGGATCGGCTCCAAAGGTTTCGCATCGATCCTGCGGATATTTCCATACTGTACGACCACCGACAGCCGCTGCGCCGTCTTTGCCAGGTCCTCCACCGAGGCGGCATCCACCGCCATTCGCTGCAGTGCCGCCGTCGCATAACTGACCGCTTTCTCCATGCCACAGCAGCAGGCGTCCTCTATGACAAGCGCTATGTCTCCCATATTCCCCGCGTTCTCCACGCGCTCCTTCATGACAAATGAAGCCGCGCCGTCGATCGTGTCGCCCCTCAGGGCGGACTCCACCAGCTCGATCTCCGCCTCCGGCGTCCACCGCACCACCCAGTGCTCGGACCATGTCGCATTGTCCTGGCTGACCGCCTGCTGCTGTGCAAAGCCCACCTGGATCACGCGGAGCCGATGCAGGAAAAACGATCGGTGCAGATCGATAAACGCCGACTTTTCCGAGCTGACGCGCCTGTTCTCGCGCAGGTCGAGCATCAGATCCTGCGCCGTGATATCGCGGTACTTCTCAAGCTTCAAGTCCTTTAACTGTCTGTAAAAATCCTCCTGGATGCTGGTGCGGCTCACCCCGTCGGGCAGCGCCCCGATCGCTGTCCCGATCTCCGTGTCCGCGGTCGCAAGGATGATGTTTGACACACTCCCCTCGCCGAGGCAGGTCTCCGCCGCATCGCGCAGGTCGCGAAGCGACGCGATCGTCCCGCCCCGAAGCTGCGCCAGGGACATCGCCAGCCTGACCGCCTCGATCACGGACGCGGACGAGACCGGATTGCCTTTCCCGCGCTGGTATTCGGCGAGCCGTATCAGATAGCTGTAGACAGCATACATAGGCTCTCCCCTGTTCAAGCCTTCCCACAAAAGGGCATAGTAGGCGGGCGCCTTGTTCCCGGCACCGTACCCCGCCCTCGTGGAAAGCCTGTAGTACGAATACGGCATCAGAGTGTGATTTGCCCCCACCTTTGGCATATCCGACAGATCCTCGTCGGCATCCCGCCAGTTTTTGAGCCCCTCCACATGGTAGGATCCCGTCACCACCACAATGTCCTGCGGCTCCACACCGGAATCCACAGCCTTCCTGATCTGCCGGCGCATGTACGCCTCGCGCAGCGCTGTCTCCGCCCAGTCATTCTCCGTCCCCTCCGTGAAGCTCCTGATATTGGCGCCAAAGCTGTTTGCCCCCAGATGGTAGGCTTCCATGCTGCCCGCCTGCTCCATGACGCGCTCCCAGAAGGTGTCGTGCCCGTCCCCGCCGCTCTTCCTGTCAAGCTGCTCATAGACATTCATCCTACCTTCCTCGCCCTCTGTCTCCTGCATGCCGGACTCCGGGATCGCCAGAAAAGTCTCCGAGGGCAGATCCATAAAACGGCACTCCACCTGGTGTTTGTGGCACCACTGGATCGCCTGATACTCCGGCGAGTACTCTGCAAAGGGATAAAGCACTGTCCTCACAGGCGCCTCCTTCGTGTAGGCAAGCACCGCGATCGGCGGCTTTGTCTCCCCGCGCACTATGTCGGAGAGCATATCCCCAAAATCGCTCGGTCCCTCGACCAGCACAAGCCGCGGCTTCCGCTCGTCAAGAAAGCCTCTCAGGTAATATGCCCCGGCAGGCGACAGGTGCCGGATCCCGAAAAAATTTGGATTATTCATATCCCCACTCCTACTCATCATATCTGTTCATCACCTGTTTTTTACGATCGCAAAGGGATTGTGCAGCGGTGCAAAAGCCCAGTTCTCCCTTCCGAGATACATGCTGTGATCATATTTCGGCGCCTCTGTGACATCGATCTGCTGATCCACGATCGCCGCAAGATAGCGGACAGCCGCCAACAGATCCGATCCCTCCTGATGCTCCTCCACACCGATAAACTCTGCCAGCAGACCGTCCCGCATCCGGTAAAAAGCCGCACAGTCAAGCACCTGCTTTTCCTCCTTGCCAGGCTGGTACGCATAACAGCGAAACGAATAGCCATACAGCTTTTCCCCGTTATCCAAAGTGTACCTGTAAAAGCGAAGCCCCCAGCAGTCCTCTCCGAGGTAATGCGCTGCACTGTCGCGAATGCTTTCCTGCACCTTTTTCCAGTCCCCGGCAAAAAAGTCACCCGCCTCGTTCGCTGTCACCTGAAAAAAGATACATGACGGAAAGATTGCCGGCTCCTCATCCGGTTTCAGCCACGTGTCGGACGCCTCGCGCGACGGCGCGATCACCGACATACCCTTGTCTCCTGCCGTTTCCGCCAGATAATAGACATACAGCCATCCGGCAGACTCCTTTTTGGCAAAAGCGGCAGCCGCATCAATTGATCCGTCCTTCCTCCTTGCCTCAACACCGCCAAATGGTCTCTCGTCCAACGCCCGCAGCAGATAGTACTCCAGACGCGGCGCGGTCACTTCGTCCTCCGGGTGGATAACAGCCTCACCCCCGCTCTCCCTTGGCAGGATCAGCCGGTCATAGCAGCTGCCATCGCCGTAAAGATCCTCCGCGATCTTCCACAGACTGTCTCCTGCCTTTACCTTGTAGACCATATCTTCATCCGGACCGACAGAGAGCCTGATGTAATCCGACTCCCCGGTTCCCGCTACATCCATACTCGCATACAGCGTGCGATACCCCTCGGTATCGGTGAGGGCGCGCTCTCCATAGAGATATGCCTCGATGTCCTCCATCTCCCTCTCCGACAATTGATAGACACCGGAATACCGGTATCTCTGTTCCGTCTTACCAGCAAGATAATAGCAGTTCACGCACCCGCCCGCATTGTCAAACCAGGCACTCATATTCTGGGAGATCCCGTAGACATATCCCTTATCTTCGCCCTCTTCCATGCGGACAGAACCTGCGTTGTAACAGTTGGAAATACCGCCCGTATTGTACCCGCTGATCCCTGCGGCGGCATACTCCTCACGTCCCATATAATCCGCTTTGATATCTTCTGCCTCCGACAGCATGATGACACTGCCCTTGTTCGCACAGTCGCGGATATCGCCGGAATTTGCCCCGGCGATCCCCCCTAGAACCCTTGCGCTGGAGACCGTTCCCTCGTTCGTACAGTCTGCCATAAGACCATTATTTCTGCCCGCAAGACCGCCGGCACAGGACTCGATCTGGATCCTGTCCGCATAGCCGCCCCCAGACCGCCATATTTTCAAGCCGCCTGTGTGCAGTGTGATCTCGCCACGGTTCACACATCCGCTGATCGTTCCACTTTTGTAATTGTTTATAACGATACCTCCGGCATGCCATCTGGGGCGGTCGATGTCAAACGACTCTTCCGGGCGCAGCATACATCTTCCGCCCTCGACCGTTCCCGAGAATGAGCAGTCCTTCACAAGCCCTCCATTATAAGCCACGATGCCCGCCGCCATCCCGTCGCCAAGCACGGTTCCCTCGACAGCACAGTTCTCGATCTTTCCGTAATTAAATCCACATAAGCCCGCCGCTACATGGATGCCCGCCTCGTCATCCGCGTCACTCTCCTGATCCGGGATATCCCTGTTTTCATATGAGACCGAAAAGTATGACAGACGGATGTTGAGATCCCGAATACACCCTCCCTCCGTTACCTCTTCAAAAACAGGGTGATGCGCAGAATAATAGCCGATCAGCGAGTAGCCGTTTCCGTCAAAAGTCCCACTATACTCCGGTATCATAGGACACTGGTACGCTGGTGGTGTCTGTCCCCAGTTCTCATGATCAGATGGATCATTCAGAAAAATATCCGCTGTGAGCTGCGCGTCGAGATCTGTCTCCCCATCTCTCACTTTCCTGATAAAACCTTCGAGATCCTCCAGTACCGCGATCTGGTACACATCCCTGGCATCCTGATCCGTTTTCACTTCGACCGGCTCCTTTCCCGGCGCACAAAATCTGACGATGAGAAAAGCGGCAGTCAGGATCACGGCAAAACCGGCGGCACATACAACGATTCTGTTCTTTGCGGCTTTCTGCACTTTCATTCAAGTTTCCTGCACGCCTTGTACAGTCCCAGCCACTCGGAACCGCGCTTCTTCATGACATTTTCCAGATACTCTTTCCATGCCACCTGGTCCTTTTCCTCGTCCTTGATGACAGCTCCCTGCAGTGCTGCCGCCAGATCCTCGTTGGTGATCGTACCGTTTCCAAAGCTTCCTGCCAGCGCCATGCTGTTGCACAGGAGCGATATCGCCTCCGCGGTGGAGAGCACACCCGATGTCCCCTTCACCTTCTGCGCACGGTCCAGCGTCTCCCCGCGGCGCAGCTCCCTGAATATCGTGCACACCTTCTCGATCACTTCATCCTCGGGCAGTTTCGCATTCAGGTCCAGATTTTCGGACAGCTGTGTCACACGGGTTCTCACGATCTCCATCTCGGAATCCAGATTCGCGGGCGCAGGGAGCACCACGATGTTGAAACGGCGCTTGAGCGCGGCGGACATCTCGTTGACACCCTTATCCCTCGTGTTTGCCGTCGCGATCACCGAGAAACCCTTTTTCGCCGCCACTTCCACCGCAAGCTCGGGGACAGAGATCCTCTTTTCTGACAAAATGGAGATCAGCGCGTCCTGAACCTCCGACGCACAGCGCGAGATCTCCTCGACGCGCGCGATGGTTCCGGTCTCCATCGCATTGAATACCGGACTCTTGAGCATCGCCGCATGCGACGGTCCCTGCGCGATCAGCATCGCATAATTCCACGAGTACTTGATCTGTTCCTCCGTCGTTCCTGCAGTTCCCTGTATCACCTTGGTGGAATCGCCGTTAATAGCCGCTGTCAGATGCTCGGAAAGCCAGCTTTTCGCAGTTCCCGGCTCCCCGATCAGCAATAGCGCCCTGTCTGTCACAAGTGTCGATATCGCGATCTCCACAAGCCGCTCATGCCCTATGTATTTGGGTGTGATCTTCGTCTTGCCGGCCTTACCGCCGCAAATGTACGTCTTGACGGACTGCGGCGACATGCGCCACCCTGTCGGGATCGGATTCTTCTCCGCCGCGATCAAAGCATCGATCTCGTTCTGAAACAACTGCTCCGCCGGCAGTCTCAATAATTCTTCGCTCATATTTCCCTCCATTTTTCAAAATAGCCGCCTTGCGCCTGCTATGCCATATACCATCTGTCCATGTATCCTTCCAGCTCTTCCGTGTTCAATTTTTTCACCTTCAGCTCACCGCTCTTTATCATGCGGCAGACTGTACGCATCTCCTCCATGATCGCCTCTTTACTGCCAGGCAGGCTTATCAGCCAGCCATAGAGGTTCCACATCGTGATGCCCGGATCGTTTTTTACAACATTTACACCCAGCCCCTTGCAGTCTTTCCAGCCGCACTGTTTCAGGTAGTGAACGAGCCGGTTCCTGTCGTTTACCGAAGCACCCAGTATCCTCCGATAAAAATATTCACCGACCTCCCTGCACAGCGTCTCGTCGTTCGCCGGCGCCAGCTGCGCCAGTACCTTCTCCAGCTGCTGCGACGCTTCCTGTCTGATCAGCCAGCCGATCAGCTCTCCTGCGTGCGGCAGTTCGATATTCCTCTCAACATTGCCGTAATCAGAATAAAAGTCATCCTCATAGACCAGTCCATTCCACCTTCCCGCATGTAAATCTTCCGGATCGCAATCCACATAAGAACCATACAGATGATACCTGTTCTCTTTTCTGTCCCACATAATATAATTCACAGCCTCTATGACTGCCATCAGACGCTCTCCGGAACGTTTTGAGATAAGCAGCACTTTTTCCGTAGTCTGCCTTTCGAGCCAGTCCACGCAATTCTCATCTCCAGAAAGTTTTACCGTCGCGGCGGCCGACAGGAATTTTGCGTTTGTCTTCCCGGAATTTCCATTCTGATACAGTTCCAGCGCAAGCGCCTGCAGCGCCGGATCCGGGTTCACTATGACAGAATGATGCAGAAATTTCCCAAGTGAGGCCTCGATATCCATGCCCTTTGTCTTGTACCAGAATTGCGGGGGCATCAGCGCGCCATACTGCAGGACATCCTTTTCATACGAATTTTTGGGTTCTTTCCATGTTTCTCTGAGCAGCGCATTGATTTTTTCTTTTTGTGCGAGCAGGTTCCGGTAGCATTCACAGATCCGCGTTCCCCCTTTTCCGAAAAGAGCGCGCACAACAGACCGCAGCCTGCCCAATAGCTCCTGCTTTTCTTTTTCCGGGACACTGGCCGCAGTATCCAGTTTGGCGACCAAATCATCAGAGAGATCAGCCACCAGCTCTGCCGCCCATTCTGCCGTTGTATTTCGCAGATATTTTAAGGCATTGTCCGGCTTTTTCTTTGCAAGCTCTCTGTAAAAATCTTTTACACGCTCATCCTGTACCGCCGCGAGCATCTCATAAACCTTGTCCTTGTTCTTTCCTTTTTCCGTTTTGGACAGATCCAGGAGCAGTGAGACATTGCCCGGCTCATAGCGGAGCGCCTTGATCAACTCTGTGCGCACATCTTTCTGCGCCTCTCCAAGCATTTTGATATAAAAATCGTTGGCATCAGCGCCTGCAAGCGCGCCGATCACCCTGACGCGGCGCACCATCTCTTTCTTTCCCTTTGGGTCAAAATCTTTATACAGCGCTGGCAGGATCGTCTTGTCGTCATCTTCGATCAGCCAATGCTCCACATCTTCCGCAAGTTCGGAATAGGAAGCGCCCAGCGCCTGCACCAGCGCGTGCTTCACGCGATAATCCCGAAAAAGCTCCGGGTGATGATCATGTGTATCGCACACCGTCCCATAATGACCGCTACCCGATGTCGTCAGCGCCTCCAGCAGTTCCTTCAAGGTGGAATACGGCGCATTGACGATCAGACTGCCCATGTTTTCCTCCGTGTTCAGTACCTCGGCATATTCGATCTCCCCCGCCACATCCACTGTGCCAAGTGTGCATATGACAGCATCCACCAGCGTGATCGCATCCAGCAGCGCTCCCTGCGGATCCTGGCAGTCCGGCTCTGTCAGCTTCGCTGCCAACTGTCCTACCTTGGCAAATACAGGCGAAGCCTTCTCCAGCGGCCTGAATGCCTCACAGGCGCGCTTCAATCGAAAATCCTCAGACAGCAGGCTTGTTCCTGCCATAGCAGCCGCGCGAAGACGCTCGCGCAATTCATAAATCGGTTCTGTATTCATATATTAAATCCTCCAAAACTCCAACTCATAGATCCCGTATTTCTTAAAATCTTTTGCGACAATCTGCGCCTGCATCGGATCCCCCCTCTCTACACGACAGCCTCTACGATTGTCTTACCACATACAGTGATCTCTTTGACGCCGATTTTCTTTTCCTTGTTAAAGTTAAAACTGAGCATGTACCCTTTATCCTTATGATAATATTCCAGATAATCCGTGAGCTGCCGCTCACCCCGCTCGTTGTACTCCCTTCCGTGCCAGATCTTCAACTCTATGATAAACTGTTCCCCGAGATAATCCACGATGACATCCGTCCGCCGCTCGTCCCTCGTCTGTGCTTCAATGTAATAATTTCCTGTGCCGTTGATGATCGGCTTCAGATATAGCAGGAAAAATTTGCGCCCGTATTTTTCGACGAAACCTGCATCCTTCCTGTTGTAGATCTCATCAAAATATTCCACAAATTTTTCGAGAACCAGCTTCATGTCCAGTCTTCCGTTTTTGATAAACTGCGGCTTGTCGCTCCCGCCTTTCGCAAACACCTCACTGGTGATGGCCTCTTTCGCCATGAACATGTTCAGCAGACACATCTCAAAAATACGGTTTGCGATCACTACACGATCATTTTCCTCTTTCAGGTATCCAAACATGACACCGAGATGAATGGATCTCTCCTCCATGCTGAAAGGAATCCGCTTGCCGCGGTATATAATGTCCTCTATGATATTGTGCAGATCCTTGTATGTGTCAAGCTGCTTTGCCATGCTTTCAAATAGAGGAGGATTATCCTTCAAGATCCTCTTTACCGCACCTGCCACGCCTTCCTCTGACCATGCCCTGCTCAATTGAACATCCCCTGCGTCAGCAGCAATATCCTCATCAATATATTTGCAGATAGATGAAACAAGCACCGGATACCCTGATGTGTACTGATAGATCTCCTCTGCCACAGACCTTACATCCATTCCAGTACAGTGCTCTGTCTCATACTCATTGAGCATGGACGCAATCTGTTCAACAGAAAAACTCATATTTATTTTAAAATCAGCCGCCATATTCCATGGACTGTTATATTGATGTTCTGACTCAGCCCGCAGCTTCAATTTTAAATTCTTGATATTATAAACACCTGCCAGAATAACGGAGTGGAATATCGGTCTTTTATCACGTTTGAGATAATATCCCCTGAGCTGTGCCAGAAAGTCGATAAACACCTGATTGTTACCCGCACTGTCAACCTCATCGATCATCAGCACGATCGGACGTGGACTGTTCCTGCACATTTTGCTCAGATCGATGAAAAGTTCCTTTAAACCATACGCACCACCATCAGATGCTGTTCGCGGCAAAGTAATCGTCTGTTCTTCCACATCTTCCAGTGCCATGGCAATATCTTTCCGAAAAGAATTTGCAAATATTACCTCATCCGAAAAGTCTTTTGTCCCCATCAGTTGAAAATCCAAAGACAGGACAAAATACTCTCCTTTTAGATACTCTTCCAGCGCATTCAGCGTCGTCGTCTTTCCGTACTGCCGTCCCCTGTTGATCACAAAATAACTTCCCTCATCCACATAATTTTCCTTGATGGCTTTTAATCTGTCATCAAGCCTCACCATATAATGCCGCTGCGGACTGCAGAATCCCGTTATATTAAATCTGCGTCTCATCCTGTCATACCTCTTCATTTCCTGAATCACTCATTTACCATCTATTTCAATGCGTCATTCGGATCTATGTATTATATTTATTAGTACAGGAGGCGCACGACCGTATCATGCGTGACGATACTGAGTGGCTGCACCATGAGCCTCCGGTTCTCCCTGTTATAGTAAAAGGCGCCGAGAAGTACCTGATCCCTGAGCAGTC
Source organism: uncultured Lachnospiraceae bacterium (assembly GCA_910585765.1). Taxonomy (GTDB): domain Bacteria; phylum Bacillota; class Clostridia; order Lachnospirales; family Lachnospiraceae; genus COE1. The sequence goes on from CAJUES010000027.1 coordinate 28,992, forward strand.
CGCCATTGGGAAGCATCGAAAGGCGCAGTGTCGTATCCTCCATTCCAGGCATATTTCCGAGAAGGACCGTGTCGTCATTTTTGTCAGCCAGCACGTAATCACCGCCCGTTTTTCCGATCCTGTTAAAGGCGATCAGCCTGATCATCATGGGCTGTGTTATCGCGTTTTTGAGAAAGTTCTTGACAGCCTTTGCCTCCTGTTTGACAGAGGAAACTGCATGCCGGAATACTGCATCGTAATCTGCCTGCTCATACTCCCGGATCTGCGCGCTGTCCCAGCGGACCCTGACATTGCCGTCACCCGGATAGAACACCGCGCTCGGCACTTTCGCCACACCAAAGACACTATCCTCCTGCTTCACATATTTCAGGGATTTCAGCGGACGGTAATTGTAGTTCATGTAGATTTCCCCGCTGTCCAGATCCGCCCAGCAGCCCGTGTCAATATATTCCTTCCGCGCCTCGTCAAATGTCACCCAGAATGACAACTGCATCAGAACCGCATTCTTCTTGCTCTTTCCCAATTCTTCCAATTCGGACAGCTTCCAGATCCCGCCAAGCTCCTCATACAGAACTGTATCCTCCAGAGCGACATCATCATTCTCAAGCTTTTCGTTGATGTACTGGCGCGCCTTTTTGATCAGGGTCCACAATTTCTCGAGCACGCTGATCGCCGCATCATAGTGCGCCTCGTCCTGATCCTTCTGAAACGCCGTGATCTCGATCAACAGCTGATTGCACAGTCTCTGTGGTCCCGGAAGGTAATAGTCGCCCATCTGCTTTGCAAGCTGCTGATATGTCCTGAGCGAGGCTCCGCCGATCGTTCCAAGCCCCGCCGCCATCAGTTCATTGACCACTTTCTCCACCATGTCAAGTCCTTCGAGCTGGGACTTCAATTTTTTGACCTTTGCGTTTTTCGCAGTCCTTGCAGCAGACGCCTTCTTCTTCTCAGCCTTCTGCTTCTCCTCCTCGGTCATCTCACTCTCCGGCTTTGCGGCCTCGTTTGCCTTATTCTCCTTTGCCTGCTTCTTCTCGCGCTTCTTCAGGATATCTTCCGGAACCTCACAGATCCCGAATTCCTTCTTCGCAAGCATTTCATACATCAGTGCCAGACTGTGCTTGCACGGAAACTGTCTGCTCGGGCAGGTGCAACGGAACACCGGATTGGCCTCATCTATGTAATCCGCCGATGTGATATAATTGCTCTTGCCGCTTCCCGTGCACTCCCCCATGTAGAGCGTGTCATCCTGCGTCCGCTCAAGCTTGACAAATCCGCCCTTCTGGGATATCTTTTTGCCGTTTGATGCCGCAGCCGGATTCGGTGCCAATGCCAGAATCTGCTGCTCTGTTACTTCTCTCATTTGGTATCAATTCCTTTCCTTATTTCTTTTTCCAATTTCTCTTCGGGCCATCCTCCATAGTCCACACACGGAGACACCTGTAAACTCCGAATCATGCTCCTTCCTGATAACGTATCTTATACCAATTAGTATAAACCATTCCGAAACTGTTTACAACTGCTGTCTGCACCCTCAATAAACAAATTTGCTCTAAAATCAGAAGAATCGTGTGCAGTGCGAATCCTTTGCGGAAACAGAAATGCCGCCGCATGGGTTGCCCATGCGGCGGCACGTTTTCTGTCTGTCAGGAAATCCAGAGGTTTTTATACATCTGCTCCACGTCCTTTTGGGTGATCGCCCTTCTCGTGTTCTGCGGACTTCCGCTCTCCATCGCGTCGTGCGCCATTTTTCCGATGGACTGGAAGAAGGTTTCTCTGTCGATGCCGTATTCCTCCAGCGTAGGCGTCTCCAGTTCGACCGTCAGCGCCACGACTGCACTCAGAAATTTCTCGCTCGCCTCCCTGTCTGAATCTGCGGCGTCCGCTGCCCCGATTCCGCGCCCGAGTTCTGCAAACCGGTCATACGCCCCCTCCAGGGCAAAACCAAGACACTCTTTGATCAGCATAGCATTGGAGAGTCCGTGCGCCACGTGGAAGAGCGCGCCGATCGGACGGCTCATGCCGTGGATCAGTGTCACGGAAGCGTTGTTGAAGGCGATGCCTGCCTCCAGCGCGGCTATGGACATCCCGACCCGCGCTTCCTCATCCTGTCCATTGTGGAAAGCCCTTGGAAGATACCGGAAGATTCGTTTCACGGCGGAAAACGCAAAGGTGTCTGACAGTGTCTGCGCTTTGTTGGAAGTGTATGCCTCCACTGCATGACAGAGCGCATCCAGACCGGTCGCCGCTGTGATCCTGGGAGGGGCGGTCATCGTGAACTGGGGGTCGATGATCGCCAGATCCGGCATCAGCACCTTTCCTTTCAGAAGCATCTTGATATTTTTCTCCGTATCCGTGATGATCGTAAACTGGGTCGCCTCGGAACCTGTCCCGGCAGTCGTCGGGACCGCGATCATCGGAGGCATCTTAACATCGATGACCTTCCCCATGTAATCTGCGATATTCCCGCCTTTTTCCACGAGAGAGCCGATGGCCTTCATGGAATCGATGGGGCTGCCGCCGCCCAGTGCGATCAGGAAGTCACACCCCTCGTCCACATACTTTTTCAGGCCGTTCCCGATCATGGTATCTGTCGGTTCTCCTGTGATATCCGGGTAGACGGTATAGGGAATCCCCTGCCTGCGCTGCGCGCTCTCCACCTTCCCGCAATTTCCCAGATCGACCATCACCTGATCCGTGACGATCATCGCCTTTGTGCCAAACCTTCCAAGTGTGGTCTCCGCCAGATCGAGCGCGCCCGCGCCCATGATCATCTGTCCTGGTACGATAAACTCTTTTGCCATAATCCTTATCTCCTTTCAAAATTGTGCATCGTGCATCCATGTATAGCGCTCATCCTCACACCGGTCTGTCTGAAGCCACGGATTTCCCTCCAGATGACGGATCATCCAGCATGTGTACATCCGAAATCCGGGAGCCGCTGCCTGCGGGTGCAGTTCCCCGCCGGGAATGGCAGAAAAACTGTTGTTGACACTCTTGAACACCTGGTCGCCGACGAAGCTTGCCCCGAAGCCCTCCGGCCGGTCAAACTTAAAGAAATACGCCTCCGGCTGCGGATGCCTGTGCGGCAGGTATCCTGACCAGTTTCCCATGTCATTGAGCACTTCGCCCAGTACCATATTGGACTCCGGACAGATGTCATGGTCAAAGATCGTGTTGACGCGGCGCCTGGCCGCGTCTCCGAATTTTCCGACGCCGGAGTAGTTCCACGGCGCGTCCTCCGGCGCATACAGGCGGCACGCGAAATCGCGGTCATTCTGCGTGCGCTGCACCAGAATCTCTGTCTCCTGTGCCGCGGCAATCCGCGCCTCCTTTCCCCTGCACAGGTGCAGCGCCCAGGGACCTTCCGTGAAGACGTCCTTCCTGCTCACAGTCTGCTCCTCTCCGCCCCATGTATATGTGACCTTTCCGGATAGGAGCAGGATCGCTGTCTCCTCCAGGGCACTCCCAAATGTCCGCGTGTCGCCCGGGCGCATGCGGTACACGCGGATGTCCATGCGCATCGCCCTGTATTCGTTGTCGTATGTGGTGAGAATCATCTCGCCCGTGTCGTCAAATTCCGGATAGCCAAATACTTTCTCCATACTGATCACCCTGCCTTTTCTTATTCGATAATTTCTTAATAATCCCTTGCTTCCCGTCTGCCCTCCATGACGTCCGCGCACGCCTGCTGCACGGATGTCCTCTCAGAAGTGGTTGCGATTCCCACATTCCACCAGGATCCGTATCCGTCCGTCATGGTCTTGGGAATGACTTTCAGGTCAAACAGGCACGCTGTTGGCTGCGATTTGGCATCCTCCAGCGCAGTTTCCAGCTCTGCGATCGTTCCGCAGGTATAGGATTTCAGACCGTAGCCTTCCCCGATCTTTGCATAATCCACCGGGATCAGGCCGCCGCAGGGTTTCTTGCCGTCCGTGTAGCGGAATTCCGTCGCGAGGCTTCCGATGCCGTGGTTCATCTCCAGATTGTTGATGCAGCCAAAGCCGCAGTTGTCAAAGATCAGTATATTGACCTTTTGTTGCTCCTGCATGATCGTCATGATCTCGCTGTGCATCATCTGAAAGCTGGAATCCCCCACCACGCAGTACACTTCGCTGTCCGGCTCCGCAAACTTGACGCCCAGCGTCGCAGCAACCTCGTACCCCATACAGGAGTAGCCGTACTCTGCGTGGTATCCGCCGCGCCGGTCGGTTGTCCACATCCGCTGCATACAGCTTGGCAGGGAACCGCCTGCCGTGATGATGACGCCATCCTTGTCGATCACCCTGCGGATCGCCGCAATCGCCGCTGTCTGCGTGATCTTTCCGCCTGTCAGTTCCACGAACTCCGGGATCGTTCTCGGATCCTTCGCCTGGATCAGCGGTTCGAAATCCTCGCCGGTATAGGCGATTGTTCCGAGACGCTCCATCTCCGCATCCCATGCCTTTTTCGCCTCCGTGATCTCGTCCGTGTAGGCGGAGACGTAACCTCTCTCCCTCAATTTTCCGGCCAGGGCCTCCACTGTCACCCTGGCGTCCCCGACGGCCTTGACGGCGTCCATCTTGTATGCATGGTATCGGCAGTTGTTGACAGACACAAACTTCACATCCTCGTTTTTGAAGAGGCGTTTGGAACCTGTGGTAAAATCCGACATCCGGGAACCGACCGCGATGACCACGTCCGCATCCTTTGCGATCGTGTTGGCCGCATAGGTACCTGTCACGCCGATGCCGCCCAGGCAGTACGGATGGCCTGAACGGCAGGCGCTCTTGCCCGCCTGTGTCTCTCCGAACGGGATCCGAAATTCTTCACAGAACTTTTCGATGGTTTCGCCCGCCTCTGAGTAGCGGACGCCGCCGCCCACGATCACCAGCGGTTTCTTTGCGCCCGCGATGACCTCTGCGAGATCCTCGAGCTCCTCCTCCACAGCCACTGGCCTTGTGATGCGGTGCACGCGCTTCTCGAAGAAGTACTCCGGGTAGTCATAGGACTCCCCCTCCACATCCTGGCACAGGGCGATACAGCATGCGCCTGTCTCCGCGGGATCGGTCAGAACCCGCATGGCATTGATGAGCGCCGTCATGACCATCTCCGGCCTGGTGATCCTGTCCCAGTACTTGCAGACCGGCTTGAACGCATCGTTTGTCGTCACTGCCAGACTGCTGCCCTGCTCCAGCTGCTGAAGAACCGGATCCGGCTGTCTGGAGGCGAAGGTGTCTGCCGGAAACACCAGCAGGGGAATGTTGTTCACAGTCGCTGTGGCGCACGCTGTGACCATATTGGCCGCCCCCGGTCCGATGGATGAAGCGCAGGGGATGATCTTCCTGCGGTTGCTCTGTTTTGCAAACGCGGTCGCCGTGTGGCACATTCCCTGCTCGTTTCTTCCCTGCAGGACGCGCAGCCCTCCGGGGTTCGTATCCAGGGCTTCCCCCAGCCCTACGGCGATGCCGTGTCCGAAAAGGGTAAAAAATCCCTCCACAAATTTTGTCTCCCTGCCGTCCATGGACACGTACTGGTTATCTAAAAACTTTACGATTGCCTGGGCAGTCGTCATTCTTGTCGTCCTTGCCATGATCTTCTCTCCTTAAGATTTTCAGATACTGCTTTAAGCAATTCATCTACATCAATATCTAAAGCCTTTGAAATTTTTAATAATGTTTCAATCTTAGGACTTTTGATTTTAGAACATATAATACTAATGTGATTTTCGCTAACATCTATTTGCTTGGCTAACCATGCTTGATTTTTTCCTTGTAGATAAAGATTCCTTAAAAATAACTTTACCCAACGAAGTTTTGTTGTCTAAAATTGTAGACATATAAAATCGACCTCCTTTTTAATTTCTTGAAAACCTAAATTATATATTGTATAATTTAGGTGTGTTATAGCACATTTTCATTACAATGTAATATTACTAACTTGTCAATATTTTTTGTAATGTAACTAACATATGGAGATTAAACAATGACGTTAGGAAATCGTATTAAAGAAATTAGAACTGATAACAAGATGATTCAAAAAGAATTTGCGGAAGCATTAAGTGTCTCACGTCCCTTTATTAGCCGAGTGGAAGCTGATAAAGAAACACCCTCAGATTCTTTACTAAAACTTATTTCAGCAACGTTCAATATTAGCTTAAACTGGATAAAGTATGGACAAGGACTAAAAGAATCTCAAGATTCATCTATAAATAAATTTTTAGAATTACAAGAAGGTCTATTGCTAGATGGAATGGAAAAGTATGATTTTGCATCGTGGTCAAGTATTATCCTTACATTATTTAAAAAAAATGGTTTAAAAGAAAATAGCGAACGATACTATAGAGACTGTATTAAATCAATATTGTCAGTTTTAAATAGATGTTTAAATGAAGATAGTTTGAATTGTGACAAAGAATTTTGGGAAGCATGGACTAATTTTATTGGAAAAAAAATGGAAGAAGCTTCCAGAGCTTTTGAGGAAGAAAATTTAGATGATTTGATACAATAATTAAAAATTTAGGACGTAATTGCTATAAATTTTATGTTCTCAAAAATTTCCTTTAGTCCCTATTTCAAAAAGTCCCTCATTTTGTTGAAAACCTTGTTAATTCGGCATTTGGGAGACTTTTTTGTTGTTTATAAAAATCCTTTAGTATGCCCCTTTTTCACGTTTCAATCCTTTAGCCAAATTACGGTCCAAAGCCGCATAAATGCTGATTTTTTCGACTAAAGGATTTTTCACGTTTTGCAAGGCAAGCTACAGCAGCATCTGCCGAAACCGCTCATGGATCTCAGGGCGATCGCGCTTCAATGAAATGACACGCCCCTCCCGATCCAGAAAGCAGTGCGTGCTTGTCCCTATGGTGCGGAGTTCCCCGGAATCCCTGTCCGTCATCCCGTATTCCAGATCAAGCCGCACGCCGTTGTACTTGATCACCTTCACCTGAATCTGCACGGTGTCATCAAAATGTACCATACTTTTGTATTGGCAGGACACGGAGACAACCGGGCTGATGATCCCGCCCTCCTCCATGCCCCGGTAAGAGATCCCAAACTGGCTCATCGCGTCCATCCTCGCCTCCTCCATCCAGCGGATATAGTTGGAATGGTGGACAATGCCCATCTGGTCCGTCTCGTAATATTTCGCATGGTGTACATATGGTCTTATTGGATTTTCTTTGCTCATCTGTCGTCAACTGCTCCCTCTCAAACAAATATCTCTAAATTCACATCTTATTTCAACATCATAAAAGCACCGAGATTACCGCGCTTTCCCCCGCTGGCTCTGTGGCTGAACAATAGCGACGGATTACAGCAGGTGCACACATCTGTCACTTCGATATTCTGATCTGGCACGCCCGCATCTCGAAACACCCTGAAATTTGCGTACCATAAGTTTAGCTGATACTTGCCATTTTCTTTTCGGTACATCAGACAGTTCTCAATGTCCGTTTGCGTATAATCCCGCTGATACCGCCCGAGATACTCCACAGCTTTCGCATCGTCCCGCACAAAGTTTTCCGCAAAAGCCAGCGCGACATCCTCGCTCACCTCATAACAGTCCTGACAGATGGAAGGCGCGACCGCGACTCTCACATCCTCCGGCTTTGTGCCATACTCTTCCCGCATCCTGTCGAGGGTCACTCTCCCCATCTCTCCGACCGTCCCGCGCCAGCCGGAGTGCGACAGACCGATCGCCTGATTCACAGGATCCACTATCAAAAGAGGCACACAGTCCGCATAAAAAGTTGCCAGAATGATCCTTTTTTCGTTTGTGACAAGGCCGTCTACATCTGAGTAATCCCGCTCGCAGACGACTCCTTTTCCCCTGTCGGCGGCAGTGACTTTTCGCACGTTTGTGGTGTGTGTCTGCTGCGAACAAACGATGTCGCCGCCCGTCATCCCCAGATGCGCCGCCGCCCTTCTAAAGTTTTCATCCACATTTTCTGTGATATCACCCTGCGAGTAACTGAAATTCAGAGAAAACAGATGACCGCTGCTCACCCCGCCATATCTCGTCGTAAAAAAGTGCTCGACGATCCCTGTCCGCTCCAGACCGTCAAAAGTGAAATATGCCATCTCCCTGTTGTCGCTGTCATAATGCAGCCTGCAGGTTTCCCTGCCGCCAGCCCTGATAATATTTTCTGCCATACGCATGTTTTCCTTCTATTTTTATTATAATTCATCCATTGATCCCCCTGCCGCGCTCTCCTGTAAACGCTCCTCACACAATATCCTATCCGTAAATATGCTCAAACGCATTCTGATACCATGTGATCTCCTCCCCGCAGATCGCGACCACATCATACCGCACAGGCGTGAGATCGCCCATGCCGTGTATCATCCTGTAATAGTCCGCCACCCTGCATATCGTTCTCTGTTTGCCGTAGTTCACCGCCTCCGCAGGATCTCCCACAGTGTTGTCTCTGCGGTATTTCACCTCAAAAAATACGGTGTACTCCCCGTCTCTTCCGATAATGTCGATCTCACCCCTGCGGATCCTGAAATTGTGTTCCAGTATCGCAACACCCTGCCCCTGTAGATATCTTATGGCAGCCTGCTCATACTCAGTACCTTTTTTTCTGGTATTCATCGCGCAACGCATCCTGTCACTTTTTGTTGTTGTTCTGATAGCCGCTCACCTTTGCCTTGATCTTGTCCATGCTGTCCACAAACATGAGGATCTCCGCCACCACCTCATAGAGTTCCGGCGGTATCATGTCCCCGATCTGCAGTTTTGACAGCGTGTTTGCAAGTTTGTCGTCCTTGTGGACGGGCACATCCGCCTGTTTTGCCTGCTCTATGATCCGATCCGCCAGCGCTCCCCGCCCCATCGCGATCACTCTGGGTGCACTGTCTGACGGATCGTACTCCAGCGCCACTGCCTGTTTCACTTTCTTGTTCTTATCCCCTGCCATATACCCAACACCCTTTATCGTTTACTCTGTCCGGACAAACGCTGCCTTCGCGTTCTTTTTATGCACGCGTGTCAAAAGTCTGATAGCTCAGCACCGCGCTGCCGCCTGCCACCTGCTCCTGTATGTGGTCGAGAACCGTCTTGTCCTCCTCCTTCTCCAGGATCAGATTCTTGCACTGATATCCCTTTTTCGAAAGTCTCCGCGCCAGCTCGTCGATGTGCTCCTCAACCAGCGCGGCCGCCTCCTCGTCGAGGTAAAATTTTGAAGTCACCTGGTTCCGCTCCGTCTGCAGCGAAATACTGACATCGAGTGCCCCCAGATTGTCCATATCCAAATGCAGGAATGCCGTGAGCATGCCGTCCCTGCGCGCCATATTCTTTTTGTTCGTGTAGACATACAGATCCCCGTGCGCCTGGGAGTTGCCAAGTTTCAGCGGGAGCTGTACATAGTTGAACATCTGGTTCATCTGATTCATAAACTCCACATTCTCGCTGATATTTCCCATTGCGCGCGCCGGTGTGCTGCTTCCGCCCTGACCGCCGGACTGCATCGCCTCGTTCATCATGCGCGTCAGCTGGGCGCTCTCCTTTGCGAGTTTCTGGTAGAACGCTTCCACTCTGCCCTCCTGTGTCAGCTCCTGCGGCGTCAGCGTCCACTGCCTCTGCAGCCCGCTCTTGAGCATCGACTTAAACGGCTCCGAGCTGAATATCTGCGCCTTCTCCTCTGTCGTCAGCTGTCTCCCAAGCTCACTGTCCATCAGCAGCTGTTTCACATCTTTGATGCCGATCCTGCCGTCCTTCATCCCCTCCCGCATCAGGGAAACGATCTTATTGGGAAGCGACTGCCGCTGCTCCCCCCTCAGCTGGAAAAGGAGCTCGTCAACAGGTCTCTGGTCCGTCTGCACACGGTTCTGCTGCCCGCCCTGATAATCCTCCTGCTGAACCGTTTCCTGCACTGGCAGCTTCCCTGTGTCCCTGCCGATGCCTGCACTGCCGCCGTCGGATCCCGGCGCTGTCGTCTCCTGCGGATTCCCTTTTATGACATCCGCTGTCTCCGCCCCTGCGCCGGCACTGTTCCCGACACCGCTCTGGCTGTCCTGTACCTGCCGATTTTCCTGTCCGCCCTGGTTTTCCTGCACATTCTGACCATTCTGCACCGCCGGGGCATTGCCGTTTCCGCTGCCCGCCGACTGCGTTTCGCCGGTCTGTCCTTCCTCCCCTGCGAGCAGCAAGAGCACCTGCTCCATGAACTTCCCGCCATTTGCGAGGGCGGTCTGCCCGGGTACTGCTCCCTGCGCGGCATCCGCGGCAGCATTTGCCGGCGCATCTGGATTTCCCTGCACATCTGTCTTCCCGGTCAGCGTGTCATAGAGTTTCAGGATCTCGTCCGATGCCTCCCTGATGCCGTCGAGCAGCCGGTGCTCCATATTCTGATAATTTTGAAGCTGGGTGAGACTGTTGTCATTGATCGGCAGCTGCAGCTTGCTGAGTTTGATCAAGTCCGCCATACTCGCACCCGGATTTTGCAGCGTCAGGCGGTTGAACAGCATCAGCGTATTCTTGTTGATCGACATCCCATTTTCGATCAATGTGGACACGAGCGCCAGATTCCTGTCGCTGACAGCCATGTTCGCTGCCCTGAGCGCTGCCTCGCCCACGCGCAGCATCTGCATCTTTCCGTCGTAGACCGGCTTCAACACCACTCTGTTGTCCTTGTTGGACTGCACCTGCAGATTCATGAACTGCCCGATCGCCACCTGCACATCGCGCTCGAGCTTCGCCGCCATATACTCGCCGTTTGTCAACTGTATCTGGACATCCTCACCGTTTACGGAGACGATCTCCCCCTGAAATGTGTCGCCGGGCTGCAGCTGTGACACGTCCACTCCCTGTGAACCTGCAGCACTCGCACTCCCTGTCACACTTACATTTCCCGCATATCCCTGTCCGACCTGTGCCCCTTCATAACTATGTGAATATCCCGACAAAAAGCTGTCCATAAGCTTCCCTCCAAGTGATTATTCCTCGACAAAATTTTTGATAAAACTCTTCCTGTGTATCGGTGCTGCACCATGTTTTTTCAGCGCTTCTATATGTGCCGCCGCACCGTACCCCTTATTGTCCGCAAAATGATACTCCGGATACGTTTTATCGTACTCTACCATCAGGCGGTCCCGCGTCACTTTGGCGACAATGCTCGCCGCGGCGATCGACACACTCCTGGCGTCCCCCTTTATGATCGGAACCTGTCTGATATCCACCCCCGGAATCGTGACTGCATCGTTCAGCAGCAGATCCGGCTGCACGCCCAGATTGCTGATCGCCTGGCGCATCGCCTCGTATGTCGCCTGGAGAATGTTGATCTCATCGATCCGCTCGTTCGATGCATATCCGATCCCCACAGCCACCGCCTCTCTCATGATCACATCGTAAAGCTCCTCCCGCTTCCTCTCGCTCAGCTGCTTCGAGTCATTGAGATACAGGATCTGACAGTCCTTCGGAAGTATGACAGCACCCGCCACCACGGGACCCGCGAGCGGTCCCCTTCCGACCTCGTCTATCCCGCAGACCGCTCCATACGAAGCATATTCTTTCTCGTACTGTTTCATGCACTCCGTGCGCTGCTTCTCCTTCTCGAGCGCATCGATGCCTTTTTGCGCCTTTGCCACGAGCGCCTGGACGCCGCTCCGCGCATCCTTCTCGTATGTCTTCACAAAAACAGGCAGCTCACTTTCGCACGCTGCCTTTAATTCATTTTTGATCTCCCCTATTTTCTTTTCCACCAAAATCCCATGTCCTTTCCGTACGGCACGATCCCTTTTCCTTAGTTTCCGCTTTTTCAATCTCCTACTGATGCTTCAATATCCCAAACTTTGAGAACGGCCATATCCTGATAAATGCCCTGCCGATGATATCCCTGCGGTGGATGTTCCCGACAGAAGGATCCCTGCTGTCCGAACTGTTGTTTCTATTGTCCCCCATCACAAAATACTCGTCCTCGCCGAGCCGGACCGGATCGCTTGCCCTCCCCGGATTCTGGATGACCTCGCGCCCGTAGGACTCCTCGAGCAACTCACCGTCTATGTAAATATTTCCGCTCTCATCTATCTGGACCGTCTCACCCGGCATGCCTATGATCCGTTTGATATAGTATGTGTCTGTGTCATATTGAAAAGGAAATACGATGATGTCAAACCGTTCCGGATCACTGAAACGATACGATATCTTATCAACGATCAGATGGTCCCCGTCGCTCAAGGTTGTCTCCATGCTGCTGCCGCTCACCTGCGTCCGCTGCCCCACATACGTGACGATGAGATATGCGGCGCAAAATACCAGCAGCAGGTAGACACTGATGCTCAATATTTCCTTCAATATGTTTTTCATTTTATTTTCCCCTGTCCCTATTATTTCTGTTTCCATTATTCTTCCGGTATCTCCAATGTGATCCTTCCTATTCTCCCACTTCTGAAATCATCCACGACCATCGAGGACGCTTTCATGATATCCAACTCCTCACCCTTCAGATAACATTTCCTGCTGACGCAGACCGCCCTGATCACATCATAGGCATCCTGCCCGTCAGAGATCTCTATATCATATCTTTTTTCCAAAAGCCCCGGGTATTCCCCGCGCAGAAAACGGATCAGCTCATACGCAAGTTCATCCAGATGTACGATCTCATCATTCATGGAACCGATCATTGCGAGATGCAGTCCCACCGTCTGATCTTCGAATTTGGGCCACAGGATACCGGGCGTATCCAGCAGTTCAAGCCCTTTGTTCAGGCGGATCCACTGTTTCCCCTTTGTCACGCCGGGTCTGTTTCCGGTTTTGGCACATGCCCGCCCCGCAAAGGAGTTGATGAACGTGGACTTGCCGACATTTGGAATCCCGACCACCATAGCACGCACAGGTCTGTTGAGGATCCCCCTGCGCCTGTCGCGCTCGATCTTATCCCTGCACGCCTCCTGCACCACTCCCTGGATCGATTTCACCCCAGTTCCGGTCTTTGCGTTGATCTCCAGCGCGTGAAACCCCTTGTCAGCAAAATATCCCATCCACAATTTGTTTTTCTTCGCGTCCGCCAGATCCGATTTATTCAAAAGAATGATCCTTGATTTATTTTTTCCCAGCTCATCGATATCCGGATTCCTGCTGCCAAACGGCACCCTGGCATCCACCAGTTCGATCACCAGATCAATGAGTTTGATATCCTCCTGCATCATCCGTTTTGCCTTGGTCATGTGCCCCGGATACCATTGATATTCTGCCATATTTCATTCATGCCTTTCTGTTATTCGTTATATATCCCTGTTATTCTATCAGCCCCAGCTCACTGTCGCCCGCGGCAAGCTTCATCCATGCCTTTCCTATGATGTAGCTTTTCCTCACAGATCCGATGTTCGCAGAGCGGCTGTCCTCGCTGTTATTGCAGTTATCGCCGATGACAAAATACTCGTCCTCGCCGAGCGTGACCTCGCTCTCCAGCAATCCCGGCTCAGCGATCCTGTCATTAAAATATTCCTCGACGGTCTCTTCATTCACATACAGCAGACCGTTTTTTATGTACAGTGTATCTCCCGGAACGCCGACTACACGCTTTACATAATAGTGTGATTTCTCATTTCCGTTCGGCAGAAACACGATCACGTCGCCCACTCTCGGCGATGCCACCTTGTAGATCAGTCTGTTCAAAAATATTTTCTGTCCGTTATACAGACTTGGCTCCATTGACGGTCCGATCACACTCGTCTTCATCCCGATACAAAAGACTATCACAACCGCGAGCAGCATCGAGGCGAATATCCAGAAAAACCAGCTAAAGACTTCTTTGACCACAACGATATTCAATTTCTTCTTTTTCTGGTAAAATGTTAATCCCTTTCTTCTAGCCATCCATTATGTCCTTCCAGGAAATGATTCATCTTTAGATACATAATTTATTATACTCAATCCGTAGTACGATTTCAAGTGCCGAGTTAAAATCATGATAATTTCGTAACAGTTCAGCCTTCGGCTTCCTGTTACAGGCATCAAGCCATGCAAAAACCGCTTCGCGGTTGGCTTGATGCATCCAGGCCACTATGCTTTCGCACGGACTTCGCAGCGCGGGGCTGCGAAGAAAGAAAAAACGGAGCCCGTCACCAAGCTCCGCCATGCAAACCAATTATTTAACCAGTTCCTTAACCTTAGCCTTCTTGCCAACGCGGTTTCTCAAGTAGGTCAACTTCGCGCGTCTAACCTTACCTGCTCTCACAAGCTCCACCTTTTCCACATTAGGAGAATGCATAGGCCATGTCTTCTCTACACCGACACCATTTGAAATCTTTCTCACTGTAAAGGTCTCTCTGTTGCTGCCGCCCTGGATCTTTAATACAGTTCCCTCAAAGATCTGGATTCTCTCGCGATTGCCCTCCTTGATCTTGCCGTGTACACGCACTGTATCTCCAACCCTAAAGCTGTCAACCTTTTCCTTCAACTGTTCCTTCTCGATTTCTCTGATAATTTCATTCATTTGATTTGCCTCCTTATTGTTTCGACGTTCTTAATACTTCCGCATCATCTGCCCTGCACATGACTCGTACCAGAGGACCATCTCTTTGTTCGCAACATTGATAATGTTACCACAAAAAGGTTGTGAATGCAAGTATTTTCTGCATTTCCTTCCATTTTCCTTCCATTTATAGTAACAGTTCAGCCTTCGGCTTCCTGTTTCAGGCATCCGCCACGCGCCTCCTGTTCCGGGAAGGCCTGGGCGGATGCGCCGCCATATATGCCTCATACAGCTCCGGCCGCCTCTCCCTCGTCCTCTCCAGAGACTGCTCCATCCGCCATTTCTCAATGTTGGCGTGATGCCCGCTCAACAGCACATCCGGCACCTTCCTTTCGTGCCAGACCTCGGGGCGCGAATACTGCGGATACTCCAGCAGCCCGTCCGCGTGGGACTCTGTGAGTGCCGATTCCCCGTTGTTCAGCACCCCCGGGACAAGCCTTGCGATCGCATCGATCATCACCATCGCCGGGAGTTCCCCGCCCGTGAGCACATAATCCCCGATCGATATATAGTCTGTCACGATCTCCTCAAGAACCCGCTCGTCGACCCCCTCGTAGTGCCCGCAGAGGAAGATCAGATCCTCCTCCGCCGACAACTCAACAGCTTTCTTCTGGTGAAAGACCTCGCCCTGCGGCGTCACATAGACCACCCTTGTCCTGCTGCCGTCGCCGTTTCCGTCCGCTTTCCGCGCGGCGATCTTCTCTTCAAGCGCCCGCCAGCAGTCGTACACAGGCTGCGCCTGCATCAGCATGCCCGCCCCGCCGCCATACGTATAATCGTCGACCTTCTTGTGTTTATCCAGCGTGTAATCGCGTATATTCACCGCCTCGACAGAGATGAAGCCCTTCTCCTCTGCCCTTCCTATGATGCTGGTATGCAGCCCGTCGAGCACCATCTCCGGAAACAGCGTCATGATATGAAAATGCATCGCTCTCTCCCCTAATCCAGCAGACCTTCCATGATGTGTACCTTCATCTTCCTGCTCTCCATGTCCACGTCGAGAATGCACTGTTTGATCGCCGGGAAAAGCACTTCCCTGTCGTCCTCGAGTGTCACTGCATACACATCGTTCGCCCCGGTCTCGATCACATTTGTCAGCACGCCGAGATACTGGCCATTTTCGTCATACACTTCCAGATCGATCAGGTCTGCTATGAAATACTCATCACGCCCCAGTTTCACCGCGTTTTCCCGCGTCACAAAAAGGGGCTTCCCCTTGTATTTCTCTATGTCGTTGATATTGTCGAAACCCTTGAATTTCAATATGGCATACTGTTTGAAAAACTTCACGCCCTCTATTTCAAGCGTCCTTTTTTCCTTGCCTGTATCCAAGATCACTTCCTTCAATTTCTGGAAGCGCTTCACGTCGTTCGTCGTCGGAAACACCTTGACTTCACCGTGAATACCGTGCGGCTGTGTGATCGCACCTACCTGTAATAAATCTTCCATGAGACCTCCGTTTTGCACTGACGCAAATATCAATCCTGTCCTTCCGGCAGCGTGTGCACAGTACAATGGGGTGTTCCAAAGAACACCCCACACCTGCTTGCTTACACAATTTCAACATCCACCTTGAGATTATCTTTGGAAGATGCTGCCTTGACGACAGAACGGATCGCTTTGGCAATCCTGCCCTGCTTGCCAATCACCTTCCCCATGTCGGCTGGCGCCACGTGAAGCTCCACGGTAATATTCTTACCGTCCGCCTTCTCCGTGACAACTACCTCATCAGGATTGTCTACTAAAGCCTTCGCTATTACTTCGACTAACTCCTTCATCATTCACACCTCCAAGAGTGTCAGCGTCATTATTTCTCGATACCTGCCGCCTTGAAAATCTTTGCAACTACCTCTGTAGGCTGTGCACCGTTTGACAGCCACTTTCTGGCAAGCTCCTCGTTCACTTTGAACTCGCTGGGGTCTGTGTTCGGGTTGTATGTTCCGATCTCCTCAATACACCTTCCATCTCTGGGCGATCTCGAATCTGCTACGATGATTCTATAGATAGGAGCTTTCTTCTGACCCATTCTTCTCAATCTGATTTTTACTGCCATTTTTCTTCACCTCATAAATCTTTCTTTTTAGTATTATATATCGGGCAGGAAAGTTTTCTTCCACTGCCGTGCGCCGGGCACCCGTCAGCTTCTGCTGACACAATTCCTCCGGTGTCCGTGTGCATCAAAAAGGAAGTTTGAATCTTCCCTTTTTACCGCCAAATCCTCCCATCATACCCGGGAGCTGTTTCATCATCTTCTGAGACTGCTCAAACTGCTTGATGAAACGGTTTACCACTGCGATATCCACGCCCGCGCCTCTCGCGATCCGGTGTTTCCGGCTCGGGTTGAGCAGTTTCGGATCCTTGCGCTCCGCCGGTGTCATGGACAGCACGATCGCCTCCATGCGCGCAAGCTGCCTGTCGTCGATCGCCGACTCGATATCGCTCGCCTTGATCCCCATGCCGGGCATCATGCCGAGAATGCTTGACAGACCGCCGAGCTTTTTCATCTGGCTCATGCTTTCAAGGTAATCTTCAAAGTCAAACTTGCCCTTCTTCAGACGCGATGCCATCTCTTTTTCCTTCTCGGCATCCATCTCAAGATTCGCCTCCGCAACCTTGTCGATCAGCGTGAGGACATCGCCCATCCCCAGTATGCGGTTTGCCATCCTGTCCGGATAG
Source organism: uncultured Lachnospiraceae bacterium (assembly GCA_910585765.1). Classification (GTDB taxonomy): domain Bacteria; phylum Bacillota; class Clostridia; order Lachnospirales; family Lachnospiraceae; genus COE1. The sequence continues at coordinate 46,120 of CAJUES010000027.1, forward strand.
AACTGTTCCATATCGGTGAGCTTCTCACCGGTGCTCACAAACAGGATCGGCTTGCCGGTGACAGCCTTGACGGAGAGCGCCGCACCGCCGCGCGTATCGCCGTCCATCTTTGAGAGGATCACTCCGCTCACGCCGACTTTCTCGTCAAATTCCTTCGCGACATTGACCGCGTCCTGTCCTGTCATGGCATCCACGACCAGGAGCGTCTGGTGGACCTCGACATTCGCCTTGATCTCCTGCAGCTCCGCCATCATCTCCTCGTCTATATGCAGACGTCCGGCTGTATCTATGATCACGATATTGTTACTGTTCTTTGCCGCGTGCTCCATCGAAGCCTTGACGATATCGACAGGTTTGTGGTTTGTGCCCATCGAAAAGAAATCAACCTGCTGCCTGCCGGCATTCACGCTCAGCTGCTCGACTGCCGCCGGTCTGTAGATATCACACGCGACAAGCAGCGGTTTCTTGCCCTTTAATTTCAGTTTTCCGGCGATCTTTGCCGCCGCGGTCGTCTTGCCTGCGCCCTGCAGGCCGCACATCATGATCACCGTGGTCGCTTTGCCCGGCTGCAGCTGCAGCTCCGTCGTCTCGGAGCCCATCAGGGCTACCATTTCCTCGTTGACGATCTTGATCACCATCTGCCCGGGATTCAGACCGTTCATGACATCGGAACCGACTGCGCGCTCCTCCACCGACTTTACGAACTGCTTCACCACCTTGAAGTTTACATCGGCCTCCAGCAGCGCCATCTTCACTTCCTTGAGCGCAGTCTTCACATCGGCCTCTGTGAGACGCCCCTTGCTCCTCAAATTCCTGAATACATTCTGCAGTTTGTCTGTTAAGCTCTCAAATGCCATCCGCTCAAAGCTCCTCTATAATTTCATTTGACAATCGTTTGATCTGCTCGTTGTCCGTCAGTCTGTTGATCTGCTGGACATTCCGTTTGATCCTCGAAAACCGCTCCACCAGATGGAGTTTGTCCTCATAGCCAGCCAGGATCCTGTCGCACCGCCTGATCAGGTCGTGCACTCCCTGGCGGCTGATCCCCTGCTCATCTGCGATCTCGCTCAGGGATAAGTCGTTAAACACGGCATCCTCGTAGACCTTCTTCTGATGCTGTGTCAGCAGTTCCCCGTAGAAATCGTAGAGCATGCCTTTATATTCAAGTTCCTCAAGTCCGATCACAGCCCTCTTTGCTGTCAGATTACCAGTTTCCACACTGTCTCCTCCGGCAGTGCAGCGCAAAAGTCTCGCTGCGCAGTTCCTTATTTTCCACAATTCTTTAACAGAATACTACAAAAGCAGATAAGTGTCAAGTATTTTTTCTTGACACTTACCTGCTTTTTGCCGATGGGCATTCTATTCATATTCGGCGCGGGTTTTAAACACTTACGTAATATCTAAATTTTATAGAATCCTTTATTTAAGC
>CAJUES010000028.1 GCA_910585765.1 uncultured Lachnospiraceae bacterium
CGTTGTGATCTTCATCACATTTACTTTTAAAGGTTTTGTTCTCTGAACAATTCTATTGCATTTTTGTGACTCGTTCCTCATGATGAGGCTTTTATCACTGATGCATTCTCTTTAGAATTTTCAGGGTTGCATTACTGTTTATTTGTCAAGGTACTTGTTTGTTGCTCTTGTTTGACGCAACTCTGATATCTTATCATCTCTCAAAGTGTTTGTCAAGAACTTTTTGCAACTTTTTTATTTTGCTTGTCTACCGTTTTTCGCGGTAGGATTTCATGTTAACATCTTTTTCATCTCATGTCAACACTTTTTTACATTTATTTTAATTTTCTTGTCGAGGCGAAAAAAAAGAATCTTGATATTGCTAAGATACTTTTCTCATGGCTTTCCAGCCACAACCTCATTTATAAAATAAATGAACGGAGAAGAAGGGATTTGAACCCTCGCGCCGGTCACCCGACCTACACCCTTAGCAGGGGCGCCTCTTCAGCCTCTTGAGTACTTCTCCCCGGTACTGAATTAAATCCTCTACCAATATTTAAATCGTGCGCCTTCTCACTCGACGCATGATTCATTATACATAAGACCCCTAGCGTTGTCAACCCCTTTTTTATTAATTTTTGAAATATTGGTTACAGTACGTTACTGTTCACGCCCCAACTAATTCTGATGCAATTTTATGTAGTGAAAACGTAAACAGCAACAGTTTTTGCGCACAAAATGCTAAAGTACAAGCATTCTGGCGCACGTTTTGCACTACTTTGATGGCACTCTTTTTAACACTACTTGAATATACACCAAAAATTAAGGATAAACCATATCATGAGGATCCCCACTCTGACGCAGCCCCATTGATACCACAACTTTTGCTCTTCTGCTCCAGTCACTCTTACAGTCTCTTCATCTCTCTGTTTCTGATATGGAAAGTTGACGACCATAAAGCCAGCCAGACAAACAACCGCCAACGCCGAGACCGCGTACTCATACTCACCCGGGTACTGGAATGTATCTTTGATGTAATGGATCATATCATTTGTGCTGTGACTTTGACGGCGGTTCATCAGATAGCTGCTGGCGGAAAAAATCAGGTAGTCAAAAGTCAGTCTTCCTCCATACACTTGTGACTGCGTGATGACATATATGCTGACAGTCAAAAGCGGCGCAAACGCCTCCAGTATGAAGTTGATCCTGGTGTTGTGCCTTTCCATAAATAAGAGCAAAACCATAAACGGCACCAGCAAAATGATCCAATAACACTTCATTATCCCGAAAGCAACCAGGACAGCCAGGCTGGAATAGCAGATCCAGACAGACAATTTCCCCCGCCTTTCGTCCTGATAGCAGTTGCAGTATGCAAGTATGCATATGGCCGCATATGCGATCACAACCACGGAAGCTCCCAAATTGTCTGGTCCTGCTCCCCAAACATTTACCAGCAGCGCCCTGATCTGGCTCGCTGCCAGCGTATAAGGCGTTTTCACCTGATCTATGCCTATGATTCCGAGCCAGCATAATATAGATGTCATATTTTTGACGATCAGCTCCACGGGAATCAATACAAGTCCAAGCATGATGTCGCGCAAGATGTACGGTATTCTTTTTTCTTTTAATAGAATCAGGGGTACATAGACAAAGACGGATAAATATTTTACAGGGTTTGCCAGCAGAAACGCACACACAAATCTCCTGTAATCTCCTTCTATATATTTGCGTAATCCCCACAGCTTGAATACCAGATACACGGCGTCCACCTGACCAAGATGGAAGACGGGAAGAAATACATAGAGCGTGGAGGACAGGAACATCTGTATCCACTTTATTCTGGTGTCATCCATTTTCAGTGTCACCGCAATTTCTTTTGTCTCCCTCACACAGAGTCCCCACATGCAGACAATGTGCAGCTTGTACCATAAGTATGCGCCCATACTGTCCTCCAACGAGGTTCGAAACAGCAGACTCAGAAGCTTGACCGGAACAACCCATACAGTGAACAGCATCTGAGAAAGTACGCCGTATGGCACTACAGGAGACCAGTCGAACAAAAAATCCATCAGATTTCCCCGGAACAGGTACTCCAGCCGGTAATACGCTGACTGGAATATGACCAGATTATCCCAATAATACATTGTCACAAAATAAACAAAGGCAATACATGCCAAAGTAATCCTTAACACCATCCGTCGCTTTTCATTGTCAGGCTCTGTTTTCATCTTCGCTCCCTGAGCTTTTTTAATGTACTTCGATATCATTCGTTCCATAATTTTTCCCACATCTCCACTTTAGTCATCTTTGGGATAATTATATCGTCAAATTAGTGTTAATGTCAACATAAAGTTATCCATCTTTGGGATAACATATAACGGGTGAACAGTAACTAACAATCCACAACCATTTATAAATTGACAGACATTCCTATTGAAGTGTGAACCATACAGATAGCAAGACGCTCATCTGCGCAAACAATATACAGATGGGCAAAAGCAGTACCGGCTATCTGCGTCAGGACAGGATGTTGGCATTGTTGACTGAATATAATGCTGTCCTGACGCAAACAGCCAGCGCTGTATTCACTGTTATTTGTGCAATGTTACCAGGAGGTGTATGCATGAAACTATATAAATATACAAATGGAAAATGCAATATATCGGGCTCGATCATCCGCGATTTGAGGGAGCATGCCGATCTGTCACAGGAACAGCTCGCCGCCAGACTTCAGCTTGCCGGATTGAGTCTGAATCAAAAGGCTGTCAGCCGGATCGAAACAGGCGATCGAGTTGTTCCTGACTTTGAACTGATCTATTTTTCAGAGGTTTTAGATGTACCAGTCTGCAGACTGTTAAACAAAGAATCGTGTACGCATTAAAGAGAAGCATGTTCATTTTATCTGATTATATTTTCCGCCTGATCTCCCTGTTCCTCCCTGTATTCCTCAACAGCGGTCTCATAGAGATCGTTTCCCTCGGCGTCTATGACGACGATCACGGGGAAATCGACGACTTCGAGCCTGCGGATCGCCTCTGTGCCCAGGTCGTCATAGGCGACGACTTCTGATGCCGTGATGGATCTGGATAACAGGGCGCCGGCGCCGCCGACGGCTGCGAAATAAACTGCCTTGTTGCGCACGATCGCTTCTTTCACGGCGTCGCTGCGCTTTCCTTTTCCGATCATGCCCTTTAAGCCGAGGTCCAGCAGCCTTGGCGCGTATTTGTCCATGCGGCTGGCTGTCGTGGGACCGGCAGAGCCGATCGGTCGGTTCTCCCTTGCCGGAGACGGTCCCATATAATAGATGATATTGTTTGCCATATCGACAGGAAGAGGTTCTGCCCTGTCAAGAGTTTCGCACATGCGAAGGTGCGCGGCGTCGCGCGCGGTGTAGATGGTTCCGGTAATGTATACGTAGTCTCCTGATCTCAGAGATCCCGCGTCCTCGTCTGTGAGGGGGGCTTTGATGTGTCTGTCCATATTGGTTTTCTCCTGTTTATTTTCTCCATTTAATTTTGCAGTGCTGCTGCCAGTAGGGGCTTTGATGTGTCTGTCCATATTTGCGTTCTCCTGTTTATTTATTCTCTCCATTAAATTTTGCAGTGCTGCTGCCAGTATTAGAGCGGAAAATAGTTTGATCTGTACTCAATGCGGTCAAAAGAACGAGCGCCTCAGAGCGTGCGCACTGCATGGCGGTTGACATGGCAGCATATGTTTATGGCTACGGGCAGTCCGGCGATGTGCGTCGGGTAGGTGTTGATGTTGACAGCGAGCGCGGTCGTGGTTCCGCCGAGTCCGCCGGGTCCTATGCCGGTGCGGTTGATCTTTTCTAAAAGTTCCGCCTCCATCTCCCTCACATACGGAATTTCGGAATGTTCATTGATCGGTCTTGTGAGCGCCTTCTTTGCCAGGAGCGCACACTTCTCAAAGGTTCCGCCGACGCCGACGCCGACGACCATGGGCGGACAGGCGTTGGGACCTGCGTCCTTTACGGCTGTGAGGATGGCATTCTTGACACCTTCGATGCCGTCGGCGGGTTTGAGCATGAAGACGCGGCTCATGTTCTCGCTCCCGAAACCTTTGGGGGCGACTGTGATCTTTACGCTGTCTCCGGTTGTCATTTCATAGTGGATGACTGCGGGGGTGTTGTCCCTGGTGTTTTCGCGGATCAGCGGATCCTTTACGACGGATTTGCGCAGGAATCCGTCGGTGTAACCCTGACGGACACCTTCGTTCACCGCATCTTCGAGGTTTCCGCCCTCGAAGTGCACCTCCTGTCCGATCTCCATGAAAATGACTGCCATCCCTGTGTCCTGACAGATCGGGATCATGTCGTCACCCGCAATCTGCAGGTTGTCCTGGAGCTGGCTCAGGATCTGTTTTCCGAGCGGGCTTTTCTCCGTGGACACGGCATTTTTGAGGGCGCACTCCATGTCGGATGTGAGGTAATGGTTGGCTTCGATGCACATTTCGCTAATGTTTCTTGTGATTTCTGACACGTCGATCGTTTTCATATTTGTTGTCCTGTAACGAAGGAGCCACTGCAGCACGGGGCTGTTTTATGTAGTTCCTTTGTCCTTTCTATTTAATAATTTGTTAATTTAGTCAAAAATGATCTCCGCGAACGCTGCGCCGGAGGCTGCTGCCAGATCCTGCGGTGTGAGTTCGAGCTGCATGCCGAGCTTTCCGCCGCTCACGATGATCTTGTCGAGGTTCAGGGCACTCTGGTCGATGCGCGTGGCATACTGCTTTTTCATGCCGATCGCGGTGCAGCCGCCCCGGATATAGCCTGTGACGGCGTTGATGTCCTTGACGTGGAGCATCGCAACGGATTTTTCCCCGACGGATCTTGCCGCCTTTTTCATGTCGAGCTCCTCCGCTATGGGTATGACGAACACGAAATAGTTCTTGCTGGCGCCCTGTGTGACCAGGGTTTTGTAGACTTTTTCGTGCGGCAGGCTGAGCATGTCCGCGATCTGAATGGCATCTATGAACTCGTCACACTCGTAGGTGTATGTCTTGTATGGTATTTTTTTCGTATCTAATATGCGCATTGCGTTTGTTTTATTTTTGGTCTTGTCCTCTTTTTGTTTTGCCATTGGTGATACTCCTTTTGATGGGGATCGGGACGCTCTCCGGGCGGAGCGCCGGCGGCAGCTTATCAGCGGTCCGTGATATCGCTGCTAAACGCGTCAGCTGTTCCCGATCCGTATTGTATCATTATACAGGAAATCCGGAGCCTGTGCAATCTGTGTCGCGCATATTTCCAGAATAAACACGTGAGCGGAAACGTTTTTTCTGTACTAATTTACGAATAATGATACTTCTCCCGTTTCCGCACAAGGAATATCCCTGTCAGCACGACTGCCATCAGCTCTGCGGCGACGATGGAGATCCAGATGCCCTCGATCCCCCAGATCGCAGGCAATATCAGGATCGCCGCCATCTGGAATACCAGCGTCCGCAGAAAGGAGATCACCGCGGAGGTTATGCCGTCATTGAGCGCCGTAAAGAATCCGGAGCCAAAGATCGCAAAGCCCATGAAGAAAAAGGACAGTGCAAAGATCCGAAATCCCGACACGGTGAGCGATGTGAGCGATGCATCGTAGCCGACAAAGATCTGCGCCAGCGGCAGGGCAAACAGTTCTGCCGCCGCGACCATGCTCACGGCGAAGGTACCTGTGAGCGCGAGGCTTTTTCGCAGCAGTCCCCTGAGCTCGTCATGATCGCCCGCACCGTCGTGATAGCCGATGACTGGCGCGGTCCCGATGGTATAACCGTTGAATGCCGCCGAGAAGATCATGCTGACATACATCATCACTCCGTATGCGGCAACACCGTTTTCCCCGGCGTATTTTAAGAGCTGCTTATTGTAGAGCATGCTGACGAAACTCATGGAGACGCTGCTCATAAATTCGGACGATCCGTTCACGCAGGCTTTTAAGATGATCTTCGCGTCGAACGCTGTCCTGCCAAGCCGCAGGATGCTGCTGTTTTTATGGGCAAAGTAAAAGAGCGGGATCACGCCGCCGACCACCTGGCTCATCGCGGTGGCGACGGCTGCGCCTGCAAGCTTGTGCTCCTGCGGCAGGAGGATGACGAGCACTGCGTCGAGCACCATGTTGGTGACACCCGACAGCACCGTCACCACAAAACCGATCTGCGGCTTCTCGGCTGCTACGAAGAAACTCTGAAATATGAACTGCAGTATGTAGAACGGCAGCGCCGCCAATATGATCCGCGCATAGACCACGCAGTTTTCGAGCAGCGCGCCCTCCGCGCCCAGCAGAACGGAGATCGGACGGATAAAAACGATGCCCGCTGTCGCAAAGACTACGCCCAGAGCCGCGGCGAAATAAATAAAGAGCGAGAAATATCTGTTCGCCCTTGCCGGATCTCCCTCACCAAATGTTTTTGAGACGACTGCCGTTCCGCCCGAACCGAACATATAGCCGACGGTGCCGATGATGATCAGAAACGGCATGATGAGATTGACTGCGGCAAAGGGCGTCTTCCCGGCAAAATTCGAGACGAAGAAGCCGTCCACCACGCCGTAGATCGACGTGAAGACCATCGTTCCGATCGATGGCAGCGTGAACCGCATAAGCCTGCTGTATGAAAAATGATCTGAAAGCTGTATTTTCATAATCCCCTCCCAAGCTCTACATCCGTTCCACCTGCGCGCGGAACATGTCATTAAACGTTTCCATGAAGCGGATGTATGTGTCGATCTCCTCCTCCCGCCAGGATGCGAACACCTCGCACTCCGCGGCGTACAGGCGGGCTGCGTTCTGATCCACATAGCTTTTTCCCTTGTCGGTCAGGCGCACTCTCTTTCCCCTGCCCGTCTCCTGCTCGAGATAGAGGATATCGTCGTTCTCCAGTTTCCGGATCGCCGAGTTGACGGTCTGCTTGCTGATGCCGGACTCCTTGTATATATCGCTGAGCAGGCAGGTTCCCTGGTGGTCATAGACTGTGTACAGGGCGCGCATCGCGCTGTCGGATATGCCGAGCTTGTGGGATGCCCGGTGGTAGAGCGCATCCATCTCAGCGCCAAGGTAATTGATCCGGTGGAGCTTTTCAAATGCGTTATTTTTCGATGTGTTTTTTTCCGATGTGTTTTCTTTTGACGGATCCTTCTTCATATAAACCTCCCCAAGTACGAAATCATACCAAACACTATAGTATGAATTCGTACCTTTGTCAAGAGGTTTTGTCGAAAGTTTGTAGCGCAAACGGGAAACTTGTGCTAAGATGGAGATGACATTCAAAAGATGACATTCAAAAGATGACATTCAAAAAATAACATTTAAATAAAAGCTTTACGTGCTGCCCGATCTGACTGACCACCTACCGACAGATCAGGATTTTGCGGGGAAAGCGTTTCATGCGCACTGTCAGGAGACTCACATGTATTACAAAAATATTTCATACACGATCAGTCACATTTTCGTGGTGCTGTTTATGTATCTTTTTATCGCGCCGCGCTATTCAAAACCAAAAACTGCCGCGATCTGCACTGCGATGTTTTTTGCGATCACAGCCCCGAACGTGCTGAAGCTGAACCTTTTTCCGAACAGCCGCCTGTGCTATCTGATCGTGACGGTCTATCAGATCGTGATGACACAGATGACCGGGCTGATCATATCCATAAAGCGCGACAGCAAGGCGCTGTTTGTGGGGCTGAGCGCCTCCAACTATGTGATCGCCGGAAGTATCATGGCGACCATCATATACATCTATACGAGCAATCTGTTGCTCTGCACTGCCGGCTGCATCCTGACTCACATCGTCCTCATGTTCCTCCTGTATGTCAAGCTGCGGGAGATCTGGGTGCAGATCCAGAAGAAGGAGGCGATGAACAGCTGGTGGAAGCTCTGTCTGATCCCTGTATTTTTTTTCTGCGGATTTTCATGCCTTGCGTTCTTTCCGTACACGCTCGACGACTATCCCACAAACATTCCCGGTGTGGTGATGTTCATCATCGTGATGTTTGTGTCGTATGTGATCGTGCTGCAGTATGTGTCCAGCGAGTCCCAGCGAACGGAGATCTACTGGCAGAATGTGCTTTTTGAATCCTATATCAAGAATTTGGAGAATCAGTACTATCTGGTGGAGCAGTCGGAGAAAAACCTGCGGATCCTGCAGCATGACATGCGCCATTACTCGGGCATGATCGACACGATGCTCGAGCAGGGCGAATACAATGAGATCAAAAAAGTCACGGAGCATATCAACTCTGTGTCGGCCGAAAATAAGGTGACGCGCTACTGCAGCAATTTGGTCGCCAACGCGATGCTCTGCTGTATGATGGAAAAAGCGTATTCACTGTCCATAGAAGTGCAGCGCGATATCGTCATTGCCCGGGAGATCCCGGTCGACAGCTACGAATTTGCCATGGTCGTCGCCAATTTGTTTGACAACGCATTTAACTGCGTGAAGGATTTCACGAAACGCAGAAAGCGGATCGACGTAAAGATCCGCTGCGAGGCGGATCATCTGCTGATCCACATGGTAAATGAATACGAAAAAGAGATCGTGTTTGACACTGAAACGGGTCTTCCCAAGAGCCAGCGGGGGAAAAACCACGGTCTTGGCATGCAGAGTGTGCGGGCTTTCTCGGATAAGATCGGCGGCAGCATCGGATGTCACTGCGAGGACAACGCATTTCACATCATGCTGTTTGCGAAGTTCTGACGGCGGCGGGGAACGGCCGCCCATAATAGCACTGCCCATGTCCCGCGGATCTGATATGATCCGCGGGACATGGGCAGTCTCGGTCTTACCAGTATGAATTCCAGTCTGTTGTCAGTCTGGTCAGCGCCTCCATATAATAATAGTCTCCCCATGAGGTACATTCATCCACCCCAAGATTCGGGCATGTATTATAAGGAGAGCTCTTTGCGTACGTTCCATGCAGCAGCAGCCCGTTGGACTCCTCGCCGCGCACTGCACAGTGCTCTGCCAGTGCCCTGACCAGGCGCGACGCCATACCTGTGTAGTACTCCGCTTTCTGTGCGGGCAGATGCCTTGCCATTTCCAGCATGCCGCATGCCGCCGCTGCCGCCGCGGAGGAGTCTCTCGGCTCGTCGCTGCCGTCCTGGAAATCAAAATCCCAGTAGGGGATCAGATCTTCGGGCAGATGTGTGAGAAAGAAGTCCGTCAGCTTCTCGAAAATGTCTATGTACGCGGCATTCTTTAGCCTGGAATAGCTCAGCGCCGCGCCGTAGATCCCCCACGCCTGTCCTCTTGCCCAGGCAGAGCCGTCGCGGTAGCCCTGATGGGTCACACCCTTTTGGGGCTCTCCTGTATCCGGGTCAAAAAAGTAAGTATGATAAGTGGAGTGGTCGGGCCGGATCACGTATTTCATAGCATTTTGAATGTGTATCCTGGCTTTCTCGCCATAGGCTGGATCTCCCGTGACTTCGCTTGCCCAGAACAGCAGCGGCATGTTCAGCAGGCAGTCGATGATGAGGCGGTAATTCTCCTTCGCCCCGAGCGCTCCCCACGCCTGAAAGAATCCGCCCTTTTCCTGAAAACGTTCCATCAGATTGTCCGCCGCCAGAACTGCCGCTTCCCGCGCGTGCTCGTTGCCGGTCAGCTTCCACGCCGCCACGCAGGATGGGGAGTAGAGAAACCCCATGTCATGGTGCGCCACATCCACCTTGTCCCGGATCCTTTTGAGGAAGCTTTCCACCTGTCTCTCCCCCGCCTCTCTCAGCCGCCCGCTCCCCGTCTGCTCGTAGGCGAGCCAGATCTCTCCTGTCCAAAATCCGGTAGTCCATGTCGTATTCCCGCAGGGAATATAAAATCCGTTGGTACTGTTGGAGGGCTGGAACGCGTCGGTAAACTGTTCCAGATTTCCTTCTATGACAGCCGCTGCACGCCCGCGCAGCATCTGCGCCTCGCTGCCCGTTATTGCCGGGCAGGTCAGCAGTTTTTCTATTGTCTGCATTCTGCTTCTCCTTTATTTTCCTGTATTTTCAGCCGCCTGAGACCCACACTTTGCCTCGTACACGCCGTGCACGGTACAGACAGCCGCTGTCCCCTGCTGCTCTGCCCGAAACCGGATCAGCCACACGTCCCTGTCTTTTCCCCGGTGGTCGACAAATATTTCCCGGTGTATCACGATGACTTTTGCGCCTGCCGCCGTCAGCGTCAGCGTTCCTTTTTCACCCGGAATACAGATCCTGTCGCCCGTGACCACAGGTTTCATCTGCGTCACAAAATTTTCCTCGAGCCAGTCCTGCTGCCCCATGTCCGCCGCCCTGTCCTCCAGCCGGAAATCTCCTGCACCCTCTCGGAATATCAGGGTCCGCTCCAGTCGTTTGCCGCTGCCGTACGCCCCGCCATACTCCAGGCGGACACACCCGCTGTCATCCCCCTCAAAATAAGTTGTGCCGTACTTCCTGCCCGCCTTCTGCTCCTGTCCGTTCAAAACAGGCACATTGTGCCCCATGGAGCGATTGCACAGCAGCGTGTAGCGGGTCTCAGGCGCAAAATATTCCCGGGTGTACTCCCCGCAGCCCAGGTCACTGAGGAACACCTCGCCGTTTGCGGCAAACATCAGGCTTCCCACATCATTGTGGTTATGCGCCTCGCCGTTGTGCCCGCCCTTGACCGCCAGATCCAGTCCGGCGTTTTTCCAGACTGCCCACTGCGCGTGCGGCAAAAAGGTAAACCACTTTGTTCGCTGTTGTCTTTGGGTGTCACTGGTGTCTGCTGTTGTCAGCTTTTCCAGCTTTTCCAGATACTGGCGCACCCAGCAGTCGTCCTGGTAATTTCCCATAAACCGGTAACAATGGTCGTCCTCAAATCCCATAGCGGCGGACAGCGGCGGGATCTCCACCCCGCTCACCGTCTCCGCCAGGCGGCAGGTCAGCCCCAGCCGGAACCGGTCGCGGCTGCTTCCGTCGGAAAAGCTGACGGTGATCCCGCCCGTCAGATAGCATATCTGCTGAAACCGGGCGATCCGGCGCACCTTCTCCTGCTCCAGCAGACACACCGCACCTTTTGTGTGCGACCTGAGCTGTTCGGCAAATCCCGCATAGTATACCATGCCGTATGTATAATAGCTGAGTCCTTCCGGACAGGTTCCGTCATCGCACATGCCATCCAGATAATCGGGCAGTGTATCGATCACCCTGTCTATAATCAGTCTTTGTTTCCCGGGCTCATCCTGCAGAAGGTACAGCGCCATGCTTCCCAGGCATCCCGCGCACACCGCCACCCAGTTGTTCTGCATGGATTCCCACCGCCATGCTCCCTTCTCACGCTCCATATAAGCGTCCAGCAGGCGGTATGTGACAAGTTCCTTCACCTGTTGCACAAGCGCCGCATCCAGTCTGTCAGACAGCTCCGCAGTGATCTGCGCCAGCGCCTGTCCGGTCTCGGATGCAAACAGATCCACCGTTCTCCGCCAATCCTTCTCCCGGCGGTCCACATGGGCGGGAAGCGCCCATGTCTCCTCCAGACAGATCTCCCCGATCACTTCCTCGAGTTTGCGCAGATCTTCCGCCCTTCTGTGCCAGATGGACAGCAGTCCGAACACCGCAAGAAACCGCCTTCTCTCAAAGTATATATTCTCATAGTCCAGACGGCTGCCGGTCTCCTCGTAAAGCGCAAACAGCGTCTCTGTCAGCCTGGGCATGCTGCGCCCGCGCAGCGTGTCTCCGGTCTGCTCCACCTGGCGGCGGAACTGCCGCCAGTGCTCTCTGATCTCCTGTTCTCTCGTCCTATCCATCCCGGATCACTCCTTCACTGCGCCCACCATGACGCCCTTGGTAAAATATTTCTGCAGGAACGGGTACACGAACAGGATCGGAACTGTCGCCACAATGATTGTCGCGTAACGTATCGTAGCGCCCACCGCTTCCACGTCCCCTGCCGCCACGCCTGCCGTCATGGAGGAAGTATCGTTTGCCATCAGGATCTCTCTCAAAACAACCTGCAGCGGGTACATGGTCCGATCCGAGAGGATCGTAGATCCCCAGAACCAACCGTTCCAGATGCCCACGCCGTAGTAGAGTACCATGACTGCCAGCATTGCCCTCGACAGGGGCAGGATCACGGCAAACAGGATCTTCCAGTGACCTGCCCCGTCTATTCTGGCCGCCTCACACAGGGATTCCGGAATACTCTCAAAAGAGGTCCGCAAAATGATCATATTGTACGTGCTGATCATAAAGGGAAGGATCAGTCCCCAGTGGGTGTCTGTCAGATGGAAATCCTGCAGTGTCTGATAAAAGGGGATCATGCCGCCCGATATGAACATGGTCACGGTGATCAGGATCATGATCGGCTTCTTCCAGAGCACGCCCTTCCTGGATAAAAAATACGCTCCCAGGGACGTCATCACAATATTCGTGAGCAGCCCTATCGTCAAGATCTTCAAGGTATTCAGATAGCCTGACAGGATCATGGGGTTTTTGAGTACAGCCTTGTAGGCACCCGTGCTGAAGCCCACGGGCTTTAACAGCGGACCTGTATGCTGCATCAGCAGGCTGCTATCGCTGAACGATGCCATCAGCACATACCACACCGGATATATGCAGACCAGCGACAGCAGCGTCAAAATCAAGATATTGCAGACATCGAACACCTTTGACCCGGTCGATGTCCGAATCGCACTTTTTGCCTGTCTTTTCATATGCATCCTCCTCTACCAGAGACTGGTTTCACTGACACGCCTGCTGATCTTGTTGGTTGCGATCAAAAGCGCCAGGTTGATCACGGAGTTGAACAGGCCGATGGCAGTGGAGTAGCTCCAGTTCCTTTCGAGGATGCCCACCCTGTAAATGTAGGAAGCGATCACGTCCGCTGTCTCATAAGTCGCTTCGTTGTACAGCAGGATGGTCTTCTCATAGCCTGTTCCCAGCAGCTGTCCCATTCTCATGATCAGCATGATCACAATGGTCGGTGCAATGCCCGGAAGCGTCACATGGATCAGCTGTTTCCACCTCCCTGCCCCGTCTATGGACGCCGCCTCATAGAGCTGCTGATCCACGCCGGACAATGCCGACAGATAAATGATGGATCCCCAGCCGATCCCCTGCCAGATGTCCGACACGATGTATATGGTCCGATACAGCGCCGGATTCTGGATCAGGGAGCTTCTCTCCCCTCCAAACATGACGATGATATCGTTGATCAGCCCTGTGCTCTGTGTAAAGTCCTTAATGATGCCCGTCACGACCACCAGGGAGATAAAATGGGGCAGGTACGTGATGGTCTGCACGGTTTTCTTGAAGCGCCTTGCCCTCAGTTCATTGAGCAGGAGCGCCAGGATGATCGGTGCCGGAAAACCAAATATAATGCCGTACACACTCAGCAGGAGTGTGTTCTTCACAAGCCTCCCAAAATAGGGGCTTGTGAAAAAACGTATGAACTGGTCAAATCCGACCCACTCGCTGCCTGTCACACCCTGCCTGGGGTTGTAATCCTGAAATGCGATGATCGCCCCGTACATTGGCTTATAATGGAATAAGATGTAAAACAGGATCACCGGCAGCACCATCAGGTAAAGGGAACGGTTTCTTTTCCAGTCTTTTTTTACACGGATCGAAAAGCTTTCACGTTCTTTTGTCTTGCCTATCGTCTCTGACACGTCATCCTCCTATCTTGCCTGGTATCTCTCAAGCGCGGCATTCTGTATTTCCAGAACACGGTCCAGGTTCATTTCCCTGATCGTCTCCACATAGTCATCCCACTCGTCAAAACTCCTGTTTCCCAGAATGAACTTCAATGTCATCTCATCCCTGTACGTATTGATCTCATTCATGATCTGTGCCTGTTCCTTGCTCTCTTCTACAGTGGGCGTCACGGGCGGAATGATGTGCTTGTCCGCGTTGGTGTCCGACCACACTGCAAGGGCTTCCTTCTGCTCGTCCAACACGTAATACTGGTCTGCGTACGCCTCGTCCTGCACAAAAGGTCCGTTGTAGTTTGCCCTGATATATCCGCTCATCGCATGCGTGATGGACAGGTCAGGATTGTTGAGGATCAGATCCGTGTAGACAGGTTCGCCGTTCTCCATTGTGTAGCTGGTTCCCTCGATGCCAAAGTTGAACAGCATGTGACCCTCATCACTGTAGGCGTAATCCAAAAGCCTCGCCGCAAGCTCGACGTTCTCACAGCTTGTCGTGATCACGGCACAGCCCATGTTGACAAAATCATTATCCTTCTGGCCAAATTCCGGCTTGTCCCCCTTCTCCACGGTGGGGTAAGGGGCCGATACAAGCGTGAAGTCCTCCTCCGTAGCCCTGCCCGCGCTTGTCCAGGTGCCGAGGCTGCTTCCGCACCATCCAAAGGATGCTCCCGCCGAGCCGTTTGTGATCTTTGCACTTACCTGATCGTTTGTCAGGGTTGCCAGATCGACGTCGATCAGACCTTCGCTCATCCACTTGTGCATGGTCTGGAGATATTCCCTGTAGCCGTCCTCGACTGCGCCGAAATGAACCTTGTTGTCATCCCCTATATAGAAATTCCTGGGCGCTCCGTATGCGTATGCAAAAGGATTGTTGTCCGTGAGTCCCTGACTGCTGTACCAGTAGGTGAACGGCGCCGACGCATTCTTCTCTGTCTTGAACGCAGTCAGCACGTCATACCACTCGTCCATGGTCGTGGGCACCTCCAGCCCCAGCTCATCCAGCCAGTCACCCCTCAGCATCAACCCGGTGCTTGTCTTTAGCTTCTCACCGCCGCGGATAAAGGGGAAGCAGTAGTACGTGCCGTCGTCTGTCTTGATCATCTTGTCCACATCCGGATTGGCCTCGAGATAAGCTTTCAGGTTCGGACAGTAGCTGTCGATCACATCATTTAAAGGAAGGACTACGCCGTCCTCGATCGCCTTCTGCGGTCCGCCCGCGTAGGTCAGCCAGCTGTACTCGATGATATCGGGAAGTGTGCGGTTGGATAGCAGGAGGTTGAACTGCTCCTGCAGCTGCCCTACCGCAGGGTGCTGGAACTCCACCGTGATCCCTGTGTTCTCCTGCAGTTTCTTCCCGAATTCCGCGTCGTTGAGGCTGGAATAGTTTGCGGCCGCATTTGCGTTGAGCTCGAGCCAGTAGCTGAGTGTGCCGCCGTCCGCTACAGGATAGGAAAACGCCTTGCTCCCTTCGTCTGCTCCTTCCGATGCGGTTGTGCCTGCCGGTTCGGATGCGTCTGTCTTGCCGGTCTCAGTCTGTTCTTTTGATATTGTATCTTTCCCGGCGTCTTTCCCGTCCTTGCTCCCGCATCCTGCGGCGATGCCTGCGGCGGCTATCGCTGCCGTTATGAGCAGTGCTCCTTTCCTGATCCTCTCCTTTTTCTCCAAAGTTCTCTTCGTTGTTCTCTTCATATAAACCTCCGTTTCTGAGCATTGCCAGCTCGATCTGCGCAGCCTGTCTGTTCTGCGCCATATCCACACTATATCAGTCCCTCTTTCCAAAAGATATATTCAGATGTGCAAATCTGTTGACAAAAAAGCAACTGGCACATGCGCAATTTGCAAAGTCAATACGCAAATCACAAAAAATGCCGCAAAATCCACTCTTTTTTCAGCAGATTTTACAGCATTCATTGTCCTGGAGCCATCCTACTTGTTCAGTTTTTTCATCTGTCCGGGCGTGATCCCTGTCTCTTTTTTGAACACGCGTATCAGTGCCCCGCTGTTGCGAAAGCCTGCCTGGGGGCAGATCTCCACGATGCTCATCCCCTCCTTCAACAGCTCCTTGATCTTCTCGACCCGGATGGTGTTGATGTACTCTAACAGGCTGACGCCTGTCTGATCCTTGAAAAGAGCGGACAGATAGGAGGGCGTGATCTTAAAATGCAGAGCCGTGATCGAAACATTCAGATCCGGATCCTGGTAATTTTCCTGCACATACTGCATCACCTCGCGTATATACTGTGAATCCTCCTTCGCCTCCTGCCTTTTGCGCCTGATGTGGCCACAGGTTTCATGGATCAGTTTGTGGAAAAACGCCCGGGCTTCCTCCTCGTTCATCCCGTCATTGATCCTCCGCTCAAAGGAAAACTGCGACAGCAGTTCCACGGCTTCCCCCTGCTCCAGCCCCTTCATCACAGTCCCTACCAGCTCGAACAGCAGACACTTTTTCGTGCTGGGCAGGATCTCCTGGCGCTGAAAGTTGACTGCGATCACCTCATCCATCCAGCGGCAGACATTTTGATCCTCCCCCGCCTTTATCGCGTTTATGATCTTCTGCTCTTTTTCTATCTTGTACTCATAATAAACCTGTCGGTTTCTGATATCCTCATACCACACCACGCCGCAGTTCCGAAACTGTTCGCGGTACTCGAAAACCTCCCTTGCCGCGCAGTAGGAATCATAGATCCCCTCAAGTCCCTGCCGGAAACTGCCACAGGCGGCAAACAGCCGCTTGCAGACCCTCTCCTCCGCAAATGTCTGGACCTGGTCAAAGAAGCTCTCCAGCTCCTCCCTCGTCTCCTCGCCCTTATCCTCCCCGTTGATCACACAGGCGACCGCATCATACAGCTCTACCAGCTCCACCCCGTACGCTTTGTGCAGCAGCTCCTTTAACACGTTGGTCAGCAAAAACTGGTGCAGCGCTGTGTCCGTCTGGCGCCATGCCTCGCCCTCCTCCTCGAGATAGAACAGCACGACCAGATTGTCCTTTTCCCGAAACACGTCGTCCTGTGCAAATTGCTCCACATAACCGCACTTGCAGTCATAGGGAAAGACGATCATCTGATAGAGGTACTGACTCCTGAGAATCTGGGCATTGTTGTAATAGAGACTCTTGAACTGTCTGTTTGTCTGCAGAACATCAGTACTCCTGTCCAGCAGCCACTGCAGCTCATTGCGCTTTTCCCGCTTTCCGTCCTTGCCGTAACTGCCAAACACGTCCATGATATTGCGCAGGGGATCATAGTGCATCCCCGTAAAGATATAGGAGAGCGTTATGCAGATAAACAGCCCTGCCGCCATGTATGCCAAAATACTTCTGGCGTCCTGCTCGATGCGCTTCATGGGCATCAGCACCGCATAATAAAAGCCTGTCTCCGGGGACGGGATCGCATCCAGCCTATAATCCTCCCCTGAGATCTCCAGCTCTGCGGTGATCTTCCCATCAGGACTGCCTGTCATCGGAATACTGTAATCCATCCGGCGCAGTTCGCCCGCCAGATTGCCGATAAAAGTACTGCTTGTATCCGTGCCGCCCGGCTGGATCATCATCAGTTCCATGGATTCGTTCCAGAGTATCTTCCGCATCCATCTGTTCAGCGCGCTTTCTGAGATGCTGACGCCCAGCGTGGCTGTGGAATCCGCGTCTCTTGCGAACAGATCCTGCAGGATCCATATCTCCTGCTCTCCATTCTTGTTCCTGACCGCAAGCTCCTCGCCCGACCAGCCCTTCTCCAGCGTCTCCTGAAACGCTTCCAGGGAGCTGCCGGGCTGCTCGTAATACATCTCATAAAACAGGCTGCTCTCCATGTGCCCCTGCTCGGAAAGGATCGTCTCCCCGTCTTTGAAATAGATAAAAATGTGGCTGATATCGTCGTTTACAACATTTTTTTTGCCTATATCACTGTAGATGTGATACAGCAGTTCTCTGTCGCTAATACTGAACCCGCCCCTGATCGCAGCCGCCTTCTGCACCTCACTGTCCAGGATCAGGTTGACCAGATTGAGCCGCGCCCCCCTGAAACGCGCGTCTATCTCCGCCTGCATCTTGTCCAGCAGCGTGATGGTGATCTCCTCCGACTGCCTGTTGATGATATCATAAAAGCGGAAATAGATCCCGACGCTGAACAGGACTGCCAGCCCCAGAATCAGAAGATAAGAAAAAAACCATTTGAAAAATACCGTTCTATTTCTAAAAATGAACATCACCCTGCCCCTTCTCGCAAGTGTCCGGTCAAATACTTCTTTTGATATCACTCCCCTGCAGATCAGACGAGTGATATCAAGTCCCTGTCGATCGTGGACACAGCAGGTGTTTTATTTCAGATACTTTTCCAGTTTGTCGGAGACAGCCTGGACGTCGATCGGCTTTGCCAGGTGATCGTTCATACCGCACTCGAGACACTTTTGTATATCTTCCGAGAAGGCATCCGCTGTCATGGCAATGATCGGCAGGTCTGCGTCCTCGCGCGCCATCCCCCGGATGAGCCTGGTCGCGTCGTACCCATCCATCACGGGCATCCGCACATCCATGAGGATCGCATCATAATATCCTACCGGCGACTGCTCGAATTTCGCGGCACAGATCTCTCCGTTCTCAACCCTGTCGAGTTCCATCTCGAGGTCGGAGAGCAGCTCGCTTGCCACTTCCCAGTTCAGGTCGTTGTCCTCCGCCAGCAGAATGTGTTTGCCCCGAAGCTCCAGACCGATCGTCTCCCCGGCGTCGTCCGTCTCCTCGCCGCCATTTCCGGCGAGCACCTTGAGCGTGTCAAACAGACCGGACTTGAACAGGGGTTTTGAGATGAATCCTGTGATCCCCGCCGCTTTTGCCTCCTGTTCCATCTCGCCCCAGTCGCTCGCCGCAAGCAGCAATGCCGGGCACGCCTCCCCGCAGCTTTGACGGATCTGCCGCGCCGCCTCTATCGCGTCCGCGTCCGACAGCCGAAAGCCCAGCAGGGCGATCTGGAAACCGTCTCCCCTGCTGTGCCTCTCGGCGATCATCTCCGCCGCGCGCCGCGCGCCCAGACACCACTCGGAACGGATGCCGATCTGCTCCAGAAACACTGTCACATTCCTGCACAACCGCTCATCCTCGTCAACGACCAGCATGTTCCACGCCGGCAGCGGCGGATCCAGCTGCGGCTCCTTCGCCTTTGCCAGGTCAAGGACAACGTGGAACTCACTGCCTTTCCCCTGCTCACTGCTGACGGAGATCGTGCCGCCCATCGCGTCTACGATATATTTCGTGATCGACATTCCCAGACCGGATCCCTCGGTCTTCTGCACGCGGGTATTGTCCTCCCGGCTAAAGGAATCGAATATGACCTTCTGGTACTCTTTCGACATACCGATCCCCGTATCGCTCACAACGAAATGGGTGCGGACGCAGGTCGCATCCCCCGCCAGCGCTTCCTGGTACACACATACCCGGACGGTGCCCCGATCCGGCGTGAATTTGACGGCGTTCCCCAGCAGGTTGATCAGCACCTGGTTCAGGCGCACGCTATCGCAGCACACGACTTCCGAAAGGATCTCATAAGCCGACGCGTTGAACGTCTGGTCTTTCGCCTTGACCTGCGGCTGCATGATATTGACAATGCTGTCCATGACCTCCCGCAGCGACACCATGCCGATGTTGAGCGTCATCTTTCCGCTCTCGATCTTTGATATATCCAGCACATCATTGATGAGTCCGAGCAGGTGCTTGCTCGACAGGTCGATCTTGTGCAGGTATTCCTGAACCTGTTCCTGGTTGTGCGCGTTGGCAAGCGCAAGGGATGTCATGCCGATGATCGCGTTCATGGGCGTGCGGATATCGTGGCTCATGCTCGCCAGAAATTCCTGTTTTGCCGCGCTCGCATGCTCGGCCTCTATCTGCGCCTTTTCTGCAGTCCGGCGCGCCGCGTCCATCTCTGTATTGATGCGCTTGAGCTCGGCTACCTGTTTCCTGAACACGCCCAGATATTGGAAAAATATGTAGAGCAGCATGGCAACCACCGCAAAGGATGACGCATAAACCATGGCGAGCCACTGGCTGCTCATCCCTGAGATCTCATCGTCGAGCACATCAAAAGGCAGGACTGTCACGAGATACCAGTCGCAGTAAGGGAGATCTGTGCAGTACAGGTGGCTGCGCGATCTGTCGCTCTTGAGGACTACCGCGTAATCCTCCCCCGCACTCATGGCAGCCTTGATCCGTCCTATATGGTAATCTGCCTCCTCGCTCTGGCTGTCAAAGACCTCGTAAAAACTGTCCGAATCATTTTCGTGCAGACTCCCCTGATCCCGGACAACATAGCTGCCATCCTCACGTATGACATAGGAGCGGACCAGCGCACTGTCCGAGTCAAGGAACAGCACCTCGCCCATGTACATGGAGGAAAGTCCCACGACCATGGCAAGGCTGGTACTTCCGTCGGACATGGGATATTCGCAGGGAACACCAAACATGATCACATCATTGCCGCTGCTGTCAACGGCGGACGCTGCCTTGCGCTCCCCCTTTTTCATGCTTTCCAAAAACTGATCGGGGTGGTTGAGATCCACCGGATCGCCATAGATCATCTCAGTCCTGCCGTCGGACGAATACAGGGCGGCACACATAAAATGTCTCGCCTTTGCACCGTACTCGATCTCCTCCCTCGTGCCGTAACTGGCTTTTTCTCCGTCTGCCGCAATGTGCGCTATGGATTCCGCCATCGTCAGTCGCAGATCGATGATCGTCTCAAAGTGCAGAGAGGTCTGCTCATTCATCCCCGCCATGTATGTGATACCTATATTCTCGATCGTGCTTTCGCTCATATTGTTGATGGACATTCCCAAAAACGAAAACACAACAATGATCAGGCAGATGATGACTGCTATGCTGATATTTAAAGAGCGCGGCAAAGCCTTGTTTTTCATACTTTTCCATCTCCATTCTTCGGTTCTGTTCTTGATGGGACAGTGCTGTCAGCGACGAAGCCGGCTCATGAGCCTGAACATTTTATCGGTGTCCACCGGCTTCGCCAGATGGTCGTTCATCCCGGCATCCTTCGCCAGCGCGATATCCTCCTCGAATGTGTTCGCCGACAGCGCAATGATGGGCACTGTCCCTGCGTCTGCCCGATCCAGACCGCGGATCACGCGGGTCGCCTCGTATCCGCTCATAACCGGCATCATCAGATCCATGAGCACGCAGTCAAACGTTCCGGGTTCGGACGCCGCAAACGTGTCGACTGCAGCCTTCCCGTCGTTGGCGGTCACGACCTTTGCGCCCGCATCCTGGAGCAGGTACTCTACGATCTCGCAATTGATCTCATTGTCCTCCACCAGAAGAACATGCATCCCGGCAATATTGCTCCTCGGATTCTCCTCCTGATCCGCGGTCTGCTCTTGCCACGCACCGTCGACCCGGATGGGCAGACGGATCCGCACCACGCTCCCTTTGCCGATCTGACTGTCGATCCGGATGGTCCCTCTCATCTGGTCCAGCAGTTTCTTCACAATGGACATGCCAAGTCCTGTTCCGCTGTAGTTGGTTCTTGCACCCTGCTGCTCCTGGGTGAACGGTTCAAATATATGCTTTTTGAACTCCTCCCCGATGCCGATCCCGGTATCTTCGATCACAAACTGATATTCTGCCGTGCCGTCCTGACAGCCGGTCTCCTCTGCCTGCACCACAACAGAACCCTCAGGGTGATTGTACTTGAGGGCGTTGTCGATAACATTCATCAGTACCTGCCGTATGTGCAGCGGATTGCCGATCAGTCTGTTGTGCTGCAGGCTGGTCTTCTCCAGCACCAGCCGGATCCCGCCCTCTTCCGCCCGCGGGGAGAGGATGGTGATGCAGTCCTCCAGCGTCTCCTGCAGGTCAAACGGCTCCTCCACCGCTGCAGGCCTTCCGCTCTCCAGCTTGCTGACCTGCAGGACATCATTGACCAGGGACAGCAGGTGCTCGGTAGACACGCGGATCTTCCTGCGGCACGCACTCTGCTGCTCCCGATCGTGCTGACTCTTGTCCATAATCGCCAGCATGCCCAGGATCCCGTTGATGGGCGTGCGGAGATCGTGGGACATGTGGGAGAGGAATTCGCTCTTTGCCGAGTTCGCCTTCCGCACCTTCTCAAACAGCTCCATGATCGCCTGCTCCTGTTTCTTCCTCGTCATCATGGTCTCCGTGATGTCCTGATGATATCCGTTCAGGCAGACGCCCGGTTTCTTGAATGTCCTGTCCGGCACGCCACCGCAGCGGACGTATATTTTGCCCAGCTCAGGGTGTTTCCACGGATAGATCACCTCCGAACGCCCGGTCTCCAGGATCTCGCGCACCGCCTCCTGCACCATCTCCACATAATCGGGCTCTATATTTTCATACCAGTGCCGATAGCACTCCTCCGGATCGATCTCATCCGACACTCCCAGGAGGATCCGCATAGTCCGGTCCGCATACATCCTCGGCCGACACCCCTCCTCGAGCTCGATCGTCCAGATCCCGGTCTTTGCTCCCTCGAGAATATCCTCCAGGCTTCGTCTTGCCTCGAGCTTGTACTTCTCCTCCTGCTCCACCACGGCATTGACATCCCGCTGGGCAAAGATCGCACAATTCTCTTTTGCCGTCTTCTCCGTGGCGGAAAAATGGATCTCCATATGCTTTAGCCCATAGGAACTGTCTTTGACCTGATAGCGCACAGAGAACTTTTTCTTCGTCCTGAGCTGTGCGAGCACATAATCCTTTTTCGTCAGCGCGCGGAGCCGCTCCTGGTCACGCAGAGCCACATACCGGGTGATGTACCGCTCCATAGCCGTCTGGTAGCCGTCCTCAAACTGGGTTGCCCAGTCCATCCGCATCCGCCCGCTGTTGCGGTATGTCTCGCACGCGCCTGTGTCAAAGTTCACCTCGTAGATGGCAAGGTAGTCCACGCTGAGGGCGTGGAGAACATTATAACTCCGATTCTGTGCCTCGCGGAGCAGGTTCCGCCTTTTTATGGAAGACACGATGAAGTACGCCGCCGTCTGGAGCATATTCGACGCATATTCCAGCGATTTCACGGGCGGATTGTCCACACCGTAAAATCCGATAAGCTTTTTGCCGTTGTAAAGCGGGACTACCACAAGAGAATGTACGTTTTGTCTTTTCAGATTCTCATACTGCAGCGGGTCCGTGTCCCGGATATCCTCCAGATCCTCAATGACGATATGTCCGCCGATCTCGAAATTCCGATACCAACTCGCGCACACCTCGGGAGATACATTTTGAAGATTCGCCTTCTCCGGCTGCACCCCGTCTGCCACCCACTCATACGTGTTGTCGTCACCGCCGGACTCATTCTGTTCGAATATGTAGGTGCGCTCCCCGTCCAGCGCTTCTCCCAGACACGCCAGCAGCACCGCAAGCGATTGGTCCGGTGTCTCCTCCAGCAGGGCGACACGAAGCCCTTCATTGATGACGGTCTCCAGATTCTGAACGCTCTGCATACCGCTGTGCTGCTCGCGCCCCCCATCTGCAAACTCCCTTGAATATTCCATACGCCTTCCCTCCATTATTGGCATAGTCTCGCTTTTTCACTATGTCGCTTCACCGCAAATGTCAGCTACGTCTGTATCATAATATCATATGCCTTTCATCACGTCAATATTGAGGTTTTTCCCCCGCTGGCAGTGATTTTCGGGATCTTATATTGTACAAAATGTACACTTTTTTATCTTTCGGAAAAGTAATGTAGTAAATCGTGCAGAATTATCTCTCTTTTTCTCAAAATCGAAGCAAAAATTGCACAAATTGTCATGATCTCAACGAAAAAGACCGATGCATGATCGGTCTTCTCCACGGACTCTCCGTAAACTTACCTTTTCCTCCACATATGCATAGCGGCTCCAAGGACAATGAGCATGGCGCCCGCACCGGCGAAACACGCCAGGACTCCGATGCCGACACTGTATGCCGACGCAAAGAGGAACGCGATCTCCACGAGATTGCCGGCCATGTTTGCGACGGACAGGACTGTCGCCCTCTGATCCGCCTGCCCGCACTGGTCGATATACTGATTTTGCATACTCTCCAGGATATACGCGGGAAAACTCAGCAACAGCGGGAGCAGTACCATGATCCCCACCACTGCCACCGTCATCCGGCAGAACGCAAACAGGATCATGACCATGCCCGAAAGAATGACAGATACCAGAATGGCTGTCCGGTAATGCACCGCTTCGATCCTGTCAAGCATCTTCTCGGCTGACATCTGCACGACGGAATAGGCGATAATGATGGGGGACATCCATTCCTCGCGAAGCCCGCACGCCATCAGCTTATCCACATAGAAGAAATTGATCAGCAGAAATCCCAGCGAGAACCCCGCCCCCAGCAACACCATCAGGATCATGTGCACATTCTTAAAAACCGCCCACACGCCTGCACTGCTGCCCCTGCCAGCATCGGACTCCGGTTTTGTCATTGCAGGTTCCCGCCCGATCCCCGCCACACAGCAGATCCCCACACCACAGGCGGTCATCGTCGCGGCGATGAGCATGCGGATCCCCCCAAGGTGATAAAGCACCACGTAGAGCAGTGTGCTGGCAACAAATCCGGCAGTCCCGAAATTCGCCACATGCGCCGCTTTCACGGCGTACCGCTCATCGCTGTACACACTGTAGATGTACGCATCCTGCGTTCCCGACAGGAAACATGCGGCAAATCCCTCGACCACTGCCTCCGACACGAACAGCGCATAACTGCCTCCGACATACGCCGCAAACAGGAGGACTCTCGCCAGAAACATTGTGACCTGAGCGAGGATCATCGTATTTCTGTACCCGATTTTGTCTGTGATCATCCCTGTGGGGATCTCAAACAAAAATACGGTCAGCGACAAGACTGCCTGCAACACGAAAAACTGCGCCATTGTCACGCCCGCATCGGTGCGCACGAGCAGTGCGACCGGGGCATAAAAAACAAGACCGTTCAGGAATGACACGGTATCAAGTCTGTCTATATTCACTTTTTTCATCTCATACTCCTATCATACACGGAACTGTCATGCATGTAACAGTTCCTAAAATCTGTACAGATTTCGATGACAGGTTTTAAGATGGACTGCTGCCTTCCCACCACATCCGTCTCCGCCTCCGATCCCAATAACAGTCTAACATTGAATCCTCCTTTCGTCAATCGGCGGAAACTCATTGCCAGCACTGCCGCAATCCCTGTTGTGGCGTGCAAAATGCCCATAAAGCCCTGCAAAATAAAGCGTCACCTCACGCCCTTTTCTGCATATTATATGTATAATTAGATATAGAAAACCAGGAGCGATCAAACATATGGCTATCGGTTATCTGACAATTCAGGCTCGAACCGCCCACGATGCACTTCCCCTGAGCGGCGCGTCCATCCGGATCCTGGATGCGCAGGGCGCAAGCGTCTACGAACTGACTACAGATGAAAACGGGGAGACGCGGACGATCCCTCTCGAGACACTGGACAAAAGCTTTTCCCTCTCCCCCTACTACTCGGGGATCCCATACACAAACTACAACGTGCTGGCACGCGCTTATGGGTTCAATTCGTTCTATGTCTCAGATATCCCTGTGTATGACGGAGAACGGGCAGTCCTGCCACTCTCGTTCATACCCATGCAGGAGCGGCAGAGAACCCCTATGCAGGCTGAGATCTATGTGGGTGCTCCCGCCGTTTCCCTGACAGGACCGCGCTCCCAGCAGGGACCGGCAGACACACCCTACGTGCTGCGGCAGGTCGTCATCCCGGATCCTATCACCGTACACCTCGGACCTCCCAGCTCCGCAGCCGCCAATGTGCAGGTGTCCTTCCCGGACTATGTGAAAAACGTGGCGAGCAGCGAGATCTATCCCACATGGCCGAAAAATGCACTGACTGCAAACATATACGCAATCATCACCTTTGCATTGAACCGTATTTACACGGAGTGGTACCGCAGCCGCGGCTACGGCTTCGACATCACGAACAGTCCCGCCTACGACCAGTACTTTGTGTACGGCAGACCCATCTATGATTCCATCAGCAGGATCGTGGACGATATCTTTGACGAGTATGTCCGCCGGGAAGGACAGATCGCGCCTTACTTCACCTCCTTCTGCAACGGCACCACCGCTGTCTGTTCAGGGCTGTCCCAGTGGGGAACCGTCACGCTGGCGGAGCAGGGGCTTAGCCCGCTGGATATCCTGCGCTCGTATTATCCAAAGGATATCGAGATCGTGCAGACCAACATCAAAACCGGGATCCTTTCCTCCTATCCGGGCACTGCCCTCAGAGTGGGCAGCACCGGACTTGACGTTCAGACGATCCAGACCTGGCTTGCACGCATCCGCAGAAATTATCCTGCCATCCCAGCCATCACCGACCCGGAAGGACAGTTTCAGGCCAGCACACAGGCGGCGGTCACAAAGTTCCAGAGTGTTTTCAATCTGGCGCCCGACGGCATCGTGGGAAAATCGACCTGGTACAAGATCTCGCAGATCTACTCCGCTGTCGCCAGACTGTCAGAGCTTGACAGCGAGGGAGACACGCTCGGCATCGGGACCGTTCCGCCGTCCTCCGTGCTGCGGCAGGGATCGCGCGGGCAGGACGTGATCACGCTGCAGTACCTTCTCAATGTAGCCGCGGAATATTATCCGGGCATCCCGGCTCCCACGCAGGACGGCATCTTTGGAAGCCAGACGCAGCAGGCAGTCACCGCATTCCAGCGGATCATGCAGCTCAATCCTGACGGCATTGCAGGTCCCCTGACCTGGCAGGCACTGTACAGCGTGTATCTCGGCGCTGACCAGAATGTGCCGTCTCCCTCCCCAAATCCTGGCACAGTCCAGTATGTGGTAAAGGCCGGCGACTCGCTCTGGCGCATCGCCAAAAATTACGGAACTACTGTGGAAGCCATCCGGAAGGCAAACAATCTCACCGGCGATCTCATCCGCGTCGGGCAGGTGCTGTCGATCCCAGTGGCAGAAACCCAGCCTTACACAGAGTACACGGTCAAAGCCGGCGACTCGCTCTGGCGCATCGCCAACCAGTACAACACGACCGTGGAGACCCTGATGACCCTGAATGGTCTGACGAGCGATCTGCTGATGATCGGGCAGGTGCTCAAAGTGCCTGTATGATAAAATATATCAGGATCATCCATCAGTACTTTGATAGATTGAATGCATTCGCTTATGACCTGCATCGCCGACATGGCGAGGTTCGTGGACTCGGTTCCGTTCTTTATGTCATGGAGAGAACTGTCGATCAGTGTGCTGGTGTCCTCCGCCGCCTCCGCTGACCTGGCTGCCAGGCTCCGCACCTCATCCGACACGACGGCAAAACCTCTTCCGGCGGTGCCTGCGCGGGCTGCCTCAATGGAATCACGCCCCAACTAATTCTGACACAATTTTATGTAATGAAGGCGTAAACAGCAACCCATTTGCACACAAAATGCTAAAGTGCAAGCATTTTGGCGCACGCTTTTCACTACTTTTATTGACGAGTGAACAGTAACACAGTATCGGTTATGAAGAAATGAGGGGATATCTGCCTGTTTTCATTGATAGAGCATTGTGTTATAATCATGGGGAATGGAGGTGCCATGATGCAGGAACTTTTGGTAGGTGAGATCATCAAACAGAGAAGGATCGAGCAGGGACTGACACAGGAAGAACTGTGCGAGGGGATCTGCGATCCTGTCACGATCTCGAGAATCGAGAATGTGAAACAACCGCCGTCGAGGTCTACGGCAGATGCGCTTCTGCAGAGACTCGGCATTTCGGACAGCAGATATTACTTCACTTTTTGCGGGGACATTGGGGACGACAGTGTGGAGGACATCGAAAGCGTACATCAGGTCGAAAGACTGCTGGCGTCAGTCGAACGCTCCTGCGGCGCGGGCGCGGAAGCGACAGCTGCCGGGAAGGAGAGACTCCTCAAAACATTCGCGGAACTGGAGTCGCTGACATGCCGGAAAGATCCCCTGGAAAAGCAGCGGGTACTGATAGCCAAAGTGCGCGTGCTGGAGAACCTGAACAGTGCCGTCACAGAGCGGATCCAATTGCTGGAGGAGGCGATCCTGCTGACAGTGCCGAAATTTCAAGAGCAGCATCTT
Source organism: uncultured Lachnospiraceae bacterium (assembly GCA_910585765.1). GTDB lineage: Bacteria > Bacillota > Clostridia > Lachnospirales > Lachnospiraceae > COE1. The sequence continues at coordinate 27,712 of CAJUES010000028.1, forward strand.
GCCGCAGGCGTCTACGGATATGATGAGATGGACATGATCAGAAGACTGGGGCTTGCCTATGCCGATGCCGGACAGACAAAGCGGGCAGTGCAGCTCCTGTCCCAGCTGTATGATCATGTAACTGCCCGCGCCGGGAACATCAACCGGCCGGGAAGGGTGATCTCTCCCGTTGCGCACAGTTACGGCACGGCACTGATGCGGGACCAAAAGCCGCAGCAGGCGCTTGCGATAGCGGAGTACGGAATACAGAACTGCATATTTGGGTATGACGGCGAGCTCGTCAGCCTGCTTGAGCTGGAGGCGGAATGTCTGATGGCACTGGAAATGCCTGACCAGGGAAAGGAAAAGGCGCTGCAGGCATCCACCCTGCGCAGGCTGACCGAAAAGTTTTCCGGGCAGTCTATTCAGGAAGAACAGGAGGACATCAATCAATCGATATTACATGAACTATCCTGCGCTGAAAGCAAAAATATGCATCTGGGAAAGGTCATAAAGCATGTGCGGGAGCGCCGGGGATTCAGCCAGAAACAGCTCTGCCAGGGATTGTGTACGGTTGCGACATTATCCCGGTTTGAGAGCGGTGAGCAAAGCCCGTCATGGGACTGTGTCCATGCGATGTTAGAGCGGTTAGGAATGGCTCAGGACGAATATACCGCCATTCTGACTGCCGATGAGCTCCATTTGGATAAAATGAAGAAGGAGATCATGAAATTAGGTGTTATGCTTGAAGGTGAAAAAGCAGAGCATAAGAAAGATGGTTTAAATACATTACAAAAAATGTTAGACGATATGGAGTCAAGGATCAAAAAAACAGATATCATCAACAGGCAGTTTATCATGAGACAGCGGGCACTGATTGCCTATGAGACACATACATGCGATCTGGACGAACGGCTGAACCAGCTGACAGCGGCATTGCATATGACTCTTCCAAACCTGTCTTTTGAGGATATGCATCAGATGCTTTATACCGAAGAAGAATTTTCCCTGCTGATCAACATTGCCAGAACATACCACAAACTTGGTCAAGTCAGGCAATCCTTCTACATTTATGAACAGTTGTACAGGGTTTTCAAAAGAAACTACTATCACCATGACTTGATGATTTTTTTTGCACAGAGTTATGCGATTGCTTTAAGCAATGAAAAAGCGGATGAGGATGTGATCCGTGTGGCGGATGATGGCATTGCGATAGCGATTGAAAAAAAACAGTATGAGGTTTTACCAATCCTGCTTCATGTACAGGCAGAATGTTTTTACCTGCTGGGGCAAACAGACAAATGCAGGGAGTATTATGCATATATTGCTCCTTTGTACAGACTCTTCGGCGATTATCGGAATCTTGAAATTTTATCGATCGACGCCGAAGAGCGGTTTGATATAAAATTTTAATGTCGCGAATGTCCATTCTTATCTTCTGGCAATGAACATGCCTCTGTTTTTATGTCCTGATCATGCCTGTCATGATCAGACGGCTCGTTGACGTCTGCATAAACAATGGCGCTGTATTCTGACGCGCACGGCGCAGGAACCGTATTCTGAATGCTTTGTCCGGAAACATTATATTCCGGCATGACCGGCAGCGTACAAAAGAGAATCAGTGACAACATCAGGGTATCAATATATTTCTTCATGGTTGTTTATCCTTTCATGGTTCATCAGACACCAAGATCGTATACTTTTGTGAATTGTTTCTTCCGCTCGTCAGTCAGATGATGGCTGATCAACAGCAGGGTCAGGTCAGGGTTGGCAAGCAGGTGTTCCTCCACGATATCAGCATTGACCTGATCCAATGCGCTGGTCCCCTCATCGATCAGCAGGATCTGGCATCCGTGGATCAGCGCTCTCGCGATGGCGACGCGCTGCTTCTGTCCGCCGGAGAGGGCACTGCCATTCTCGCCGACTACAGTGTCCAGTCCATCACTCATATGCGCCAGATCCGCAGAGAGTGCGCTGTTTTTCACTGCCTCATCAAGCTGGGCATCCGTGAAATCATCCCCCAGGGTGATGTTATCCCGGATCGTGGTATTGAAGAGATACACGTTCTGCTCGATATAGCTGATCTGCCGCTGCGTCTGCTCCACACTCAGTTCCTTCGCGTTTTTGCCGCCAAACAGGATCGTTCCGCTGTAATCCGTGAACCAGCCGAGGAGAAGTTTGAGAAGCGTCGACTTACCGCAGCCGGACGGACCGGTCAGGGCATACTTTCCACCTTTTTGAACCTCCAGAGACACATTGTCCAGAACCTGCTTCTCACCGTAACGAAACGAAATGTTTTCCACCGTAACAGGCAGTATGGGTATGAAGGCATGATCAGCCTGCTGGTAGCTGTGTGTTGTGATCTTGTCAAAATAGGGTTTCGATGCTGTGATCGAGAGCATGCTCGTGGCAATATTTCCAAGGGCACTGCTCAGCCTGCCGATGATATTGCCAGTACCAAGCAATGCGCCAGGGAAAACAGCGCCCTTGAAGATCAACATCGCCAGCCACACAGATGTCAGATACTGACATACGATATTTATACTCTCGACAATAACACTTGTAAATCCTGTTGTGGAATTCAACCTGAACTTTGGTTTTTCAATACCATCGCTTCCCTCGCTGATCCCGCTTATAAAGCGCTCCTTTTTTCCGAACAGGCTCAACACGTCAAATCCTTCGGATACATCCTTGATGCGGCTGAGTCCTTCTGCCTGCTCGACTGTACAGGCGGATCCGACCGATGCCATTTTTTTGTCAAACAACCTGGGAGCCGCAATCATCAGCAATGCATTGATCGCAGCAGCAATGAGAAAGGTCCAGTGTACTGTGCTCAATGCGATGATGCTTAAAACAATACCGCTTACTAATTCTATACATTGATAGAACGGAATCCATGCCAGATGTTCAATCCGCTCAATATCGTTCGAAAACTGGGAGATCAGTTCCCCCGTATCCGACTTGTGGAAATCCTCATACTTTTTTGCTGCCATTGTGGCAGCAATATCCCGCCGAACCGCATTATTCATAAATCGGATTGCCTTGGATTGAACATGATACCCAATCCCTGTAAACAGGAAGTTGAGAAGCCAGCAGCATAACTCAACCAAAGTAATCCCTAAAAATCTGCCCCAATTCAAATCGATGATGCTCTGCGCCGACCGCATGGTCAGCAGATTGACGCTGATCTGCAGCGCTACGCATACAATGGTCAGAATGATCACTATAAGATTATTTTTCCATTCTTTGCGGATATAATAAATCATATGGTCTCCTTATTTCATAAACAATAATAAACGTGCAGTTTTTACCTCAGAAACGTCTGTGGTATGAAATCGTCACACACACTGCAGTCTATGCCATCGATGATTCGATTTTTACTGCATTTCATATTCAGGCAGGATGTCACCTGAGTACACTTTGCGCATGTTTCCCTGTATCCGTGGAATCCCCAGCGTTTTTGCTGATCCTGGTCTATGATGACGCCCAGCTTCGGATCGACATACCCGATCTTATTCATGGGGTGATCAAGCGCTATTGTACATTTTTCGATTTTTCCGTCCGCACGAAAAATCATGGCGTTTGGGTAATTTGCGTAACACACATTTGAGAACGGTTCTTTCACGTTATTGTCGCATTGTAATCCTATTTTACCCAAATATTCTACATGACGTTGTACCAGCCCATCTTTTTCACTGTCCGGACAAATATCCAGCATTTTCACACTGTCTCCGCCCCAGTCTCCAACGGGTTTTACGAAGACCGAAAACCTTTTGTCCGCACCGATCACTTCTGCCAGATGATCGTACCATTCATAGTCTTCATCACCGGACAGGATGTTGTGTCGTAAAGTTACATGAAAATCCACATCTTTTGGAAGTCTCGTCATGGATGCGATATTCTTCATGATGACCTCCAGCGTTCCCCTGCCGGATACATGCGGTCTGGTTCGGTCATGATTCCTGCCGTCTATGGTGATCTGATACCGTGTAACACCTGCCGTATATAACTCGCGAAACAATTTCTCATTCAGCAGGTATCCGTTTGTCGTCATGCTGGATTGATAGTGAAACCCATGTTTTTCGCGCAGTTCCCTGATGGCTGAGCTGGCTTCTATGACATTATCGGCACACAGGGTAGGTTCCCCGCCAAACCAGCTTAAGATTACATTTTCAAATCTGGTGCACTGATCGGATATATACGCCAATATCTGCTCAAAAAGATGCCTTGTCATGGTCGTTGGCAAGTGATCTTCATAGCAGTAAGGACAGCGGAAATTGCATCCTTCCGTCGGCATCAGAGTCACACGAAATGTCTTATCAAGTACACTGCGGTATTCATCGAGACAGTCCTTTATGTCCGATTCGTTAACGAGAAGTTTTTGTTCGTGCAATACTTTTGTCATAGGGGTGTTCAAAACATCACAACCCTTTTGGGCAACCTGATAAAATTCCTCTTTTATATCAGGGTCAGAAATTTCAATTTCGCTTTGATAAATCTCCGACCGCACGGTAATAGCGCCGTCTATTTCCTGATATGTGGTAAATCCTGGTAACATATACATAGGCAAATTCTCCTGATATTTCTGGGTGGAGTGGCGTCCTGACAGAATATATAATCAGGACGCCACATTTGGTTTTTCTAACCCAGTGCAATATCGTATTATTTAGCATCTACCGTTATTATTGCAAACCCTGTTGTCTAAAAACGAATGCACCAATACGTCTGCTTTCTTTGCTTCTTTATACTACTCTCATAATGTTCTTTCTTCTTTACCTTTTGTTATTCAAGGTTTGTCGTGAAGACTTCCTCGCTGTTACGCTTTACATTATTGCACAGAATCTTAGCGGGCGCTATGGCACGACAGGAAAAGTCCGATTTACATAGCACGACAAGTGCGCCTTTTTCTACAGGCGTGCAAAAATACCTATGTTCTACAGCAGTCTTGTAGTTTCAATTCACACCTGCACCAGTTTTTATTCGCTTATGGGTTATTGCGTTGGATAAAGGGCATCAATTTGGCGCATGATTCCCACTACCTTGGCATGGGTGTGAAAAGTAACGTCTTGTACATTTTAAAATACGCATGACATTTCACGCAAGCAGGTATATAGTATATAGTATATACATATAAACGATAGGCGGGGTAATTTGATATGGAAAATCGGAGATATGGCGGAAATACTGCAAACAAAAGAACAAAGAATGCGGCAGACAGGAAATGGCTGGCGGCTGTGTTCGTCGTGGCAGTGATCCTGACCGCATGCCAAAATACGGAAACAAAGACTGCTGCGTCTGCAACAGTGCCGGAGGAACAGCAATCCGATTCTGAGATCGGAACCGAAATGCCGCATGATAAAATGACCTATGATGATAACGCAACCGACAACCGATCACGCGATGAAAAAATATATGCCTATGAAGTAAGAACCCGCGTGGACAGCAGCGCTTACGCAGTGATCACAGGATTTTGCGAGGGCTATGAGGAATATTTTGATCCAGGGTGGGAGATCGTCTTTCCAGAGACGCTTGGCGGCGCTGTTGTGACGGAATTTGCACCGGATGCCTTTCGGAATGTTCCGCTGGGGGATCACAGCAGACGGGTGCGCGTTTCTTCGGATGTTGTCTCCGTCGGTGCGCACTGCTTCGAGAACTGCGGGATCGAAGCCGTGACTTTTGACCGACAGGATCTGTCCGGATCCGATCCTGCTGCCCCGCTCGCCATCCATGAGCGCGCATTTGCAGACAACCCCGAACTGTGGGGAATCTATTTCAGTGACAGAACGGTCATCCTGGAAGATGAGGTCTTTGCAGGCTGCGCGGAGACAGGCTATCTCTGCTATATGGTTTTCAGGGACATGCCCTCCGAAATGGCGGCTCCGCTCAAAGCATACGCCGCACAGACCAGCTGGGATGCGGTGGAGATCCCAGCCTATGACAGCAATACAGCGCTTGTGGACTATCCTGAAACTCCGCTCGTGCTAAAGCCGGAAACAGGCAGTTTTTTTCATGGGGAAAATATGTATGACGCCGAGCGCTGGTTTGAGCGCAGCGATGATGCACCGGACTACGGCTTTCCGGAATGGCATGTACCCTGCGGTGAATTCTGTGCGATGCAGTCATGGAAATACGAGATCGAAGCCTCCTCGACGCTCCCCTCCGCGGATGGGCGATATGCCGCTGCGCATCTAAACTACTGGTCAGGCAGGGAACACGCGTGGGCGGAAGGCGCTCCCGGCAACGGGATCGGCGAGCGCATACGCATCACAACAAACTGTGGATACAATGATACGCAGACGCTCGGCACCAAAGGGACTGCCCTCTTTCTCGACGGCGATATCGAACCGGACATCTATGACGGGTACATGCGCTACACCCAGATCTGCATCGTCAACGGATATGCCAAAAATCAACAGACATGGGAGAAAAACGGTCGTGTAAAACGGATGCTGCTGTGTGTGGAAGACCGCCCCTTTGCCTATCTGGAGCTGGAGGACACCATCAATCCCCAATACTTCACACTTCCGTTTGGCGCCATCAAATCGCCAGACAGCGTAGATATCCATTTTGAATTTACGATCGAGGACGTCTATGAGGGAACAACGTACGAGGACACCTGCCTCTCCGGGCTTGTGATCGATTTTATGGGACGGCGCGGGCATTGAACAGTGATGACACCCTATTAAATCCAGCGCAGCATCAAATATTGCTTGCACAGCGATCCTACATTCTATATACTAGAGCGTGTACCCAAAAGGAAAGCATTTGACAACGAACTAAAAGGATTGAGCACAATGAGTATTTTAAATGTAGAAAACCTCTCCCACGGTTTCGGCGACAGGACGATCTTTGCAAATGTGTCCTTCCGCCTTTTAAAAGGAGAGCATATCGGACTGGTGGGCGCCAACGGTGAGGGCAAGTCCACCTTTATGAACATCATCACCGGAAAACTGATGCCGGATGAGGGCAGGATCGAGTGGGCAAAAAATGTGCGCGTGGGCTATCTCGACCAGCACACAGCCCTCGCAAAGGGAATGTCTGTGAGGGACGTGCTCGCCGCCGCCTTTGACTTTCTATTCGAGATGGAACGCCGCATGAACGAGATCTGTGACAAGATGGGAGAGGCTTCCGAGACGGAGCTTGAGACTTACATGGAAGAGCTCGGCACGATACAGGAGCTTCTCGACCAGCACGATTTTTATATGATCGATGCCAGGATCGAGGAAGTCGCAAGGGCGCTCGGCATCCTCGAAGTCGGGCTTGACACCGATGTCACCGACCTAAGCGGCGGACAGCGCACGAAGATCCTGCTCGGTAAGCTCCTGCTCGAAAAGCCGGATATCCTGCTGCTCGACGAGCCGACCAACTATCTCGATACCAGCCACATCGAATGGCTCAAGCGCTATCTCCAGGAGTATGAGAACGCGTTTATCCTGATCTCGCATGACATCCCGTTCCTGAACAGCGTCATCAATATCATCTACCACATGGACAATGCGCAGCTGACGCGCTATGTCGGCGACTATGACCAGTTCCAGGAAGTCTATGCCATGAAAAAGGCGCAGCTCGAGGCAGCCTACAACAAACAGCAGAGAGAGATCGCGGATCTAAAGGATTTCGTCGCCAGAAACAAGGCGCGCGTTGCAACGCGAAACATGGCGATGTCGCGCCAGAAGAAACTCGACAAGATGGACGTGATCGAGCTTGCGGCAGAGAAACCCAGGCCCGAATTCCGTTTTAAGGAAGCGCGGGCGAGCGGACGCTATATCTTTACAACAAAAAGCCTCGTCATCGGCTACGACGAGGCGCTGTCAAAACCGCTCGACATCGCGATGGAGCGCGGGCAGAAGATCGTCCTCACCGGCGCAAACGGCATCGGCAAGACGACGCTGCTAAAAAGCATCTTAGGACTGATCCGCCCTTTAAACGGCGGCGTGGAGCTGGGTGATTACCTGGAGATCGGATATTTTGAGCAGGAGATGGATCAGTCCGTCGCCACGACCTGCATCGAGGAACTCTGGAACGAATTTCCCTCGATGACACAGTACGAGGTGCGCTCCGCCCTCGCCAAATGCGGTCTGACCACCAAGCACATCGAGAGCAAGGTGAAGGTTCTGAGCGGCGGCGAGCAGGCAAAAGTCCGGCTGTGCAAGCTCATCAACAGGCAGACCAATATCCTGCTGCTCGACGAGCCTACGAACCACCTCGATACCGACGCAAAATCAGAACTGAAGCGCGCCCTGACGGATTACGGCGGCAGCATCCTGATGGTCTGCCACGAGCCCGAGTTTTACGACGGGCTCGCGACAGATGTGTGGGACTGCTCACAGTGGAGCACGCGGATATAGAAAGTATTCATGCACAATAATGCCAGATGAGAAAGGAAACACTTTCTCATCTGGCTTCTTTCTGCCATATCACAACTCCAATTTCTTATTGACATCTGCTAATTTTGCCTTGTACCTCGGTCTGATCTGTATAAGCCATTGTTCCGTTTCCTTTAACGCTGACATAATCGAATCGATCCGCACAGAATAACTTAACTGATATCTGCTCTCAGCCTCCCATTTAGAATATATGTCCGCATGTTCTTCAATCTTTTTAGGAACATAAATTCCGTAAGGCTTACAGTACTTGTTGATCATTCTGTCTAAGTCATGTGAATAGATCTGTCTGACATTGTGATTGCTATTTTGATATTGTTTACAGTTATAAATACTAAACTTCAACAGATACTCGACTGCCTGCTGTGTATTGTATGCTGCTTTATTTTTCATATCCTTTATATTGGTCTTCTCGTAATTTTTCAACGCCTGCTTCGCGATTATGATACTGCTGAGTGCCTTCGTCAAATACTCCTCATACATACGAAATTCCCTCTCTTTGATACAGCAGCTTCCCTTTCGAGATGATATCCAGACAAACCGGTTCCTTGCTGTTACGTATGGCTTTTAAAGAATTGAACTGCAGTCTGTCATATTCTTGATCTGTGTCGATCGCGTACAGCCTTTCTTTAAATTCGCGATAACTGCTTCTATTACATAATTTGGACGCACTGACATTACTGATGATCGCAAGATCTATATCTGATTCATCTGTACATCTTTCTTCCACTGATGAACCAAATAGATATATGTAATCTATCTTGTCACATATTTTCGCTATCTTGATAATTTTTTTGATTGTATCAGCCTTAATTTCAGCAACTTCAATCTGCTCACCAAGACTGTTTGTAATTTTAACCAGTTTGCACATACCATCCCCTCCTGCTGTTCATTTTCTGCCACACTGAAGAGTTTCATTTTACATTGATCAGATACCTCTGCAGCTTCAGCTCTTTTCCAGATTCAGTCGTAAATTCATCAAGTCCTTCTTTGCGACAGGAAAATTTCGCAACAAGTCCTATACTGGGCTTGTTGCGGATATCCGCCTCGTAAACGTACCATTCTTTCTGACAGGTCTGATTCAAATATTGCAGAACAGAACGCAGCGCTTCATACGCATACCCTTTTCCCTGAAAATCTTTTTTCAGCCAGATTCCCAGCTCAGGATACTCTTCTGCAAGTCCGTGCACTTCCAGGCCGCCGGCAAATTCGCCATTCGGATCAAGTATGGCAAGAAAAAGCATTTCCCCGCGGTCCATCTCATCAATAAACTCCTGCAGAAGCGTCTCAGCTGCCTCCACGCTGTCAAACGAATCCGGATACTGGTACTTTGTGATTTCCTTATCAAATCCGTTATAATAGTCATTCAAATATTTTAATTCAAATGGAACAATTGTGAGTCTCTCTGTCCGTATCTCTTTCATTTTTCCTCCGCAATAAACTTTTTATCTTCCTGTCAGCGCGCCGTCAGCCAGATCACTGCCGCCGATATCATGATCTGTATGATCGCGAACTTGAACACCGTCTGCGCGTTGGACCAGCCCATATTTTTGCGCACATGGTCATGGAGCGGCGTGCGCACTTTCGTGAGGATCCTGATATGCAGAAAACGCAGCAGCGATACCTTGAAAAGCCCGATACCGCCGTCCACCATCAGAACGAACGCCACGAGCAGGTACAGGAACGGACACCCCGCCTTCATGATGGAGATGGCGATGAACAGCCCCATCGCACGCGAACCGGCATCGCCCATCAGCAGCAGGCTCGGTGTGGCGTTGAACCACAGATAGCCGAGGATGCACGCGATGAACAACAATATCGTGTATGAAAATCCCTGATCCGTCCCCATCCGGTTCATGATCATATAGATCGTAAACAGCGTGATGCTCGTGAGCGTCCCCGACAGCCCGTCGACGCCGTCCGCGCAGTTTGTCACATTGATGGAGCCCCACACGAGGATCACCGCAAGCGCACCGTACACCAGCGGGTGGAGCGTCAGCACCTGTCCTGTCAGCGCGATCGTCACATCGCTCCCGTTGAAGTTCACGATCGTCACTGCCGTCATGACTGCGATCACGAGATCGAGAAGACCTTTGCGCAGTTCTCCCCAGGACACCTTCGCGCAGTCGTCGAGATAGCCTGTCATCATGGCGGCAACCGTCAGGATCAGATAGATCGTGATCTCCCTGTCCATACTTCCGAAGATGAGCACCGACAGCACGAACACAAGGATAAAGACAAAGCCCGCACCGCGCGGCTTTCCTGCCGAAAGCCCGCCGTCATGCGCAAACTCCCGCCCGTGGTCCCGCGGGAGTTTGTTCATTCCGACCGCCAGCAAAAGGCTCGTCATGAGATATGCAAAAGCCACACCCAAAAAGCCTAAAAATGCGTACTGTGATACGTCCAGAAAGTTATTTATCATATTCTCATATCTCCTTTTCCGCGCTCATGACAGCTCCCAAGATGATCCGTCAGACAGCACAGCGCTATTTTTTACAGCTCCATGCTACCCTGCCATCTCGAACTGACTGTTATATAATTTTGCATAGAATCCGTTTTCCTTCTTTAAGAGTGTCTCGTGATCGCCCTGCTCGACGATGTTTCCGTCCTTCATCACGAGGATGATGTCCGCCTCGCGGATCGTCGAGAGCCTGTGCGCCACGATAAAGCTTGTTCTTCCCTTCATCATCGTGTTAAACGCCTGCGAGATCCTGATCTCCGTGCGCGTGTCGATCGAGGATGTCGCCTCGTCAAGGATCAGCATCGGCGGCAGGCAGAGCATCACGCGCGTGATGCACAGCAGCTGCTTCTGCCCCTGCGACAGGCTGCCGCCGTCCTCCGTGATCACCGTGTCATATCCCATCGGCAGACGTTTGATAAAGCTGTGCGCGTGCGCCGCCTTCGCAGCCGCGACGACTTCCTCGTCCGTCGCATCCGGCTTGCCCATCACGATGTTATCACGGATCGTACCCGCGTGAAGCCACGTCTCCTGCAGCACCATGCCGAAGCTGCCGCGCAGGCTCCTGCGCGTCATGTCCCTCACGTCCACGCCGTCGATCCGTATACTCCCGCTATTAACATCATAGAACCGCATCAGCAAATTTATGACAGTTGTTTTTCCGCATCCGGTCGGTCCTACGATCGCGACGCGCTGACCGGACTTCACCTCGAGATTGAAATCCTGTATCAGCTTCTGCTCGGGATTGTAGGAGAAGTTTACATTCTGCATCGTGACGTTTCCCTCGGGCTGTGTCAGGACTGCCGCGCCCTGCGCATCCGGGACCTGCGGCTCCTCCTCGATAAACTCAAACACCCTGCCGGCACACGCAAGCGCTGTCTGGAGCTCCGTCACCACGCCGGAAATCTCATTAAAAGGCTTCGTGTACTGGTTCGCGTAGCTCAGAAAGCTGGTGAGCTGGCCGACACTGATGCGCCCCCTAATGGCTAGAAAGGCGCCGAGGATCCCAACGCCCGCGTAGACCAGGCTGTTGACAAATCGCGTGCAGGGATTGGTCAGCGAGGAGAAGAAGATCGCCTTCACGCTCGCCTTTTCAAGCCTTCCATTGATCTCCTCGAACTGCTCCATCACCTGCGGCTCATGGTTAAACGCCTTGACAACCTTCTCATTTCCGATCATCTCGTCGATCAAAGCCGTCTGCTCACCGCGCGTCTCCGACTGCAGCTTTGACATGTTGAACGTCCTCTTCGCGATAAATCCTGCGATGAAAAATGACAGGGGTGTCAGTATCACGACGACAACCGTGGTGGACACGTTGATGGAAAACATAAAGATCAGCGTGCCGATGATCGTGACGATCCCTGTAAAAAGCTGTGTGAACCCGAGCAGCAGACCGTCCGAAAACTGATCCACATCCGCTATGATGCGGCTCACGATGTCACCGTGGGAGTGCCCGTCGATATATTTGAGCGGGAGGATCTGCAGCTTTTTGAACGCCTCGTCGCGCACGTCGCGCACCACCTGGTATGCGATCTTGTTGTTGCAGGTATTCATAAGCCACTGCACCGCCGCCGTGATGACAATGATGACTGCCATCTCCTTTAGTATTGCCCAGATTCCGTCAAAATCTACCGCACCGGGACCAAGAATGCAGTCCACCGCCTGTCCTGTCAGAATCGGTATATATAAGGTAAGCACTACCGAAACCGCCGCGAGCACAATGGAAAAGAGCAGAAAAAATTTGTATTTTCCGATGTGATCGAGCACTTTCTTCATAATATCTTTGTTTGATCTGTGATCTGTTACTTTCTTTTTATCTTTCATGACTGGAGCCTCCAAAAACACTGCGCATCAACTGAAACAACATCAATTTGCCGCCTTCGCCTTCTTGTCCGGGAATTGCGAGTAATAGATTTCCTGATAGATCTCATTCTCCGCGAGCAGCTCTTCATGCGTGCCGATGCCCGCCACTGCGCCGTCATCCAGCACGACGATCTTATCCGCATACTGGATCGATGACGCCCGCTGCGACACGATGATGACAGTCATGTCATTTTCCATGCCCTTGATCGCGGCGCGCAGCTTCGCGTCCGTCGCAAAATCGAGCGCTGAGGCGCTGTCGTCGAGTATCAGGATCTGCGGCTTTCTCACGATCGCGCGAGCGATGGTAAGACGCTGTCTCTGACCGCCGGAGAGGTTCTTGCCGCCCTGCGCGATCATGAAGTCCAGCCTGCCTTCCTTCGTGTCGACAAACTCTTTTGCCTGCGAGATGCGCAGTGCGTTTTCGATGTCCGCACCGGATGCGTCCTCGTTCCCCCACAGGAGATTCTCCCGGATCGTCCCCTTGAACAGCACCGCCCTCTGGGGGACGACACCGATCGTATCGCGGAGCGTCTCTATGTCGTAATCCCGGATATCCCTGCCGTTGATGCGCACCGTTCCTTTTGTCGCATCGTAAAAGCGCGGGATCAGATTCACGACAGAGGTCTTGCCAGAGCCAGTGCCGCCGATGATGCCGATTGTCTCGCCTTTTTTCACTGCAAAATCAATGTCCGTCAGGGATTCATCACCGCCTCCGCTGTAGGTGAGGCATACATGGTCAAACACGATCGCCGGATCTTCATCCGATCCGTTCTCGAGCGAGCCGTTTGCCATGCTCGATGTGACAGCAAAGATGCCCTCGACGCGCTTCGCGCAGGCGAGCGCCTTCGTGAGCTGTATGATGAGATTTGCCAGCTTGACAAGCTCCACCAGGATCTGCGACATGTAGTTCACCAGCGCGACCACCGCGCCCTGTGTGATCACACCGCTGTCCACGCGGACCGCCCCCGTCCACAGGAGCACGACAAGCGCGATATTGATGATGATATACGTCACCGGGTTCATCGCCGCGGAGATCTTCCCCACGAAAACCTGCGTGTTGAGCAGCAGCTCATTCTCCCGCTCAAAGCCGGCAGTCTCTGCCTCCTCATTGCAGAAAGCCCGGATCACGCGCGCGCCTGCAAGGTTCTCGCGCGTCCTGCCAAGGATCTTGTCCAATGCCGCCTGCACTTTCTTGTAGAGCGGTATGCTCGCGATCATGATGCCGAACACGACAATGGAGAGCAGCGGGATCGCCACCACGAAGATGAACGCGGCTTTCACGTCCACGGTAAATGCCATGACCATCGCTCCGAACACGATGAACGGCGAGCGCAGCAACAGGCGCAGCGTGAGATTGACACCGTTCTGCAGCTGGTTCACATCGCTGGTCATGCGCGTGATCAGCGTGCTGGTGCCGATCGTGTCAAGTTCCGTGTAGGACAGACCCTGAATGTGCGCAAACAGCGCCGAGCGCAGCTTCGTGGCAAACCCGACAGCCGCCTTCGCGCTGAAATACTGCGCCGTCACTGCGCTGATGAGCCCCACCGCCGCAAGGAGCACGAGTACCAGCCCCATTTTGATGATCTGGGCGGTGTCATTGTGCGCGATGCCGCGGTCGATGATGGACGCCATGACAAGCGGCACCATCAGCTCGAAGGAAGCCTCGAGCATCTTGAACAGCGGTGCCAGAATGCTTTCTTTCCTGTAGTCTTTTATGTACTTTAACAAGCTTTTCATAAAAGTTTCCCCTTTCACTTATTATTAGTAGCATGATCTTATCAATGACCTCTTATATCCAGATAAATCGAGTAGAGGAATGACCTTCTCCACTACTCGCGCGCCGGGCACCCGTCAGCTTTTGCTGACATTCTTCCTCTGGGTGCCCGTGTGCATAAAAAACAGAGTCGCTGTCACCCCATGAATATACGATATAATAATCGTTCAGTTTATCCGCCTTGTACACGGACTCAATATATTCAGTATTCTCCGGGAGCGGCAGATCTGCAGGCTGCGCCAAATACTTTCAGGATCGAAATACCTATTTTCTTCATGGTCACACCTCCAGAACGTGTCTGCGCACATTTCGTCTTGCAGTTCCCAAGCTGTCATGGTAATATTTATCATATCATAAAGAAGGGGGCTGGACAACCCATGAATCTTGATTTCAATTCGACACAATCCACGCGTTATCTACAGGTTTATGACTATTACAGGGACCTGATCGCCGCCGGGCGTCTGATGCCTGGGACAAAGATACCCTCGATCCGGCGCTGCGCCGTCCAGCTGGGTCTGAGCCGCACGACGATCGAGACTGCCTACCTGTGCCTTGCCGCGGACGGCTATATTATCTCCCGCCCGCAGAGCGGGTACTATGTCACGGACAGGGCAGTGACCGCCCCCAGAACCGCGGACCGCAAATCCGCCGCAGCTCCCGAGAAAAAGATCCTGTACAATTTCACCTCCAACAACGTGGACGCGGACAGTTTTGACTTCAACCTGTGGCGGCGCTACATCAAGAGCACGCTGCGCCAGGATGCGCGCATGCTGACCTACGGAGAGCCGCAGGGCGAGTACGAGCTACGCGAAGTGATCTGCCGCTACGTGATGAGCAAGCGAAACGCCGTCTGCCGCCCGGAAAACATCGTGGTCGGCGCGGGCTCGCAGGTGCTCCTGAACATCCTGTGCCCTCTGATCAGGGATCGCGGGAACGTGTGCTTTCGCGATACGCGCTTCGCACAGGGTATGGTCATCTTTGAGGATTATGGGTTTGATGTGGAGAAAGAGCGCGAAAACGCAAGCGTGCTCTACATGACACCGTCCCACATGACTTCGCTTGGCGATGTCATGAGTGTGGAGAAACGGCTTGCACTCCTAAAAGAATGTGCGGCGCATGACCGGCTGATCATAGAGGATGATTACGACAATGAATTCCGGTATTTCAGCAAACCGATCCCCTGCCTGCAGGGACTTGCGGGCGGCGAGAATGTGGTCTACCTGAGCACTTTCTCAAAGCTTCTCCTGCCGTCCATACGCCTGAGTTTCATGATCCTGCCCGACTCGCTCCTGCCCCTGTATGAACAGAAAAAGGCGCTCTACAACCAGACTGCATCCAAATCCGAACAGCTCGCCCTGTGCCAGTTTTTGCGCGACGGCCACCTCGACAGCCAGATCCGCAAGCTCAAACGCCTGTATGCCGGCAAGGCAAAAACACTGTCCACCCTGCTGGAGGTTGCTTTTGGCACGCGCGCACAGGTCTATATGGGCGAGTCTGTCTTTCTGGTACATCTGAAAATAAACTGCTCGCTGAGCAGCGACGAGCTGTGCGACAGGGCTGCAGCAGACGGGATCCTGGTGTTCCCTATCCACAAGACCGGAAAAAAAAGCGAAGGTTATGCACATATCGCCCTCTCCTGCTGCGAGGTTCCTGCGGAAAAGTTTCCGGATGCGGTAGACCGGCTTCGCAGAGTACTGTCAGACAGCCTGTAACCTGGCTTTTGCCCCCGCTGTCTGGCAGGCCAAAATTTTTTGGAGCAGGAAGCCGAGGGCTGAACTGTAACAATTTTTTTAACAAAATTTCAAAAACCACTTGATTTTTTTCATTAATCAAGTATAATAGATACGTAGCTGTTTGAAATATATCATTTCGTTGCGTGGCTCAGTTTGGTAGAGCGCTGCGTTCGGGACGCAGAGGCCGCAGGTTCGAATCCTGTCGCAACGACTCTTGGCAGGGGCGCCGGAATCCTTGGAATTGCAAGGGTTTCGGTATTTTTTATTGTATGGCGAAAACGGTATATAACCTGCCAAAAGCCCTTGTTGATCAGCAGTGAACAGCAGGTATGCCGCAGCTTATGCAGGGTGATCTCCGGTCTCCCGAAATCTGCCATTGCCTTTGCGAAGAGCCGCGATATGTAATTGGGATCATACGAATGCCCGTCTTCCCATACAAACACATATCCGTCACGATTGGCATATTCTTTTCCGAAAAAGTCCCTGTCCTGTGCCTGCTGCTGCCTGATCTTTAACAGGCAGCTCCGCGCCGTGTCGAACAGGTTCAGTTCCCTATGGCCGGCCTGGGTTTTCGTGGCATCTTCCGCCATGATGGACTTTACACGCACCACTGTATGACTGATTGAGATTGTTCCCTTGTCCCAGTTGATAGCAGACCATTTCAGCCCCAGTATCTCGGAACGCCTAAGTCCGTAATATGCCCCCATGAAAGTAATCCCCACAAGACGCGGATAATGCCTGTCCATAAAATGAAGTACCTCCGATATCTCTTCCTCTGTCAGAAATATAAGCTCTTCGTTATATTCGCGGTTCTTCTTCCCATGTACCGTGACATTATCAAGAGGGTTTGTTTTCATAAGGCCGTCAACAACCGCCTCGCTGTATACAGCGTGCAGAATGCTGTGGTAGCTTCTGACAGACCGGACTGCCAGAGGTTCTCTTTTATGCGTTTTCTGGTTAACCTTTCCATATTGCAGCGCATACCGGAAGAAATTGTTGAAATCCCTCGGCGTCAGCGCGATCAGTTCCGGATTATCCTTTTTGAAATAATCTTTTATGGAGTGAATGCGGCAGGCGTATCCTTCATATGTCGACTGTCGCAGCTCCGATTTCTTGCCCGCCAGCCAATAATCCAGAAAGTCACACAGGCTGATATGTCTGCTGACTTCCGTGTCAGTCTGCGGCGCTTCCAGATACTGGTACTTTTCGACATACTCCTGAATCATTTTCTCGGCCCTGCGCTTGTTGCCCTTGGCTTCCAGTCCTGTAGAAACTGCTTTCTGTTTCCATTTGTGCGTGATCGGATCGGTATAATCCAAGTAAATATAGAGGTATTCTATCCCCTTTTTGGTCGTTTTTGTTTGCACTGTCCCCTTCATCAGAGTCCTCCATAAAGGGCGTGCTGCATACATACAAATCGTAACACATTCCGGCATAAAATGGAATGCTTTTCCAGATTATGCCGGAGATATGCATTGCAGCAGCCAGTCAATATCCATACGGCAGCTTTTATGTAGCGTTAATGTAGTTGATCAGCTCTGCCTTTTGAATCCTGTAGTGCTGCGCTATCTTTTTTGCTTTTAGCTGCTTTGTGCGAATCAGCTTGTAAATGGTGTACTTGGATACCTTTAAGAGGCTGCAGATATCCTCTGTTGTTAAAATATCCGGGTATTCAGACAGCATATGGTTCCCTCCTTTCCCATCATGTTAAAATGATATTCATTACAATTATTTGCTCTTTGGGTAACAGTCCTTCGTTTCTACACTAAGATATTACATTAGACAAAAAACTCTGTATCCTGATGCTGTTTTTTATCCACATAGTCTTTTAGCAGCTCTAACTGAATAACATAATGCCGTTTTCCTCCAAGCTTCTTTGTTAGTGCATCTGTCCCCCTGATCAATGCGCCTGCCTGATATCATCTACATTGGGTGGAAATACAATCACAATATGCCGTATTCTTTTCCTGCTGTCTTTTCCCACCCATTTCTGAATTTTAATGAATTGCCTGCACACTTGTTTGATATTTTGTCGTGCTGCCCCAAACGCTTTCCAATAACGAATCTCTTGTTTTCCTTGCATATCTTTATCTCTTACAATGTAGCCCAGCACATTTTGAATAGCCTTTTCAGAATTATATCGCCTATTGATCTGCTTGATAATTAATCGATCTCCCATAATTTATCCATCATCCTTTCCAGTTTTCCATCATTTCCGTACGTTTTCTGAATATAATTGACCATTTCCTGACTCTTTACCAGCATATTGCTCATCATCACATTTCCCGAGATTTGTTTCCTATCCTGAGATAGCGATATCATTCTTGAATAATTTGATATACTCATATTCAGTATCTCAGCTCTTTTTGATATTTTATTCTTTTCACTTGAAGTAATTCTAATATTCAGTTTTTCATTTCTAAGGATTTCTTTCATTTGTAGCATCTCCTTTTTAATTCTTATATCTCTTTACACTGTTTCGCTAATTGCGTATAAAATATATTCATCAGTCTACTCCCTTCCCTGATTTCATCAATTAAAAATGCCATTAAAATTTGTCCTACATTTTTATTTTATTGTTACGCCATAATATTTTTTGATACTAACAATGAGTTAAGAAAATTAAATATTACTATTTAACAACAGATACCAAATCGAAAGGAGTATATCAAAATATGAACAGGAATTTACTTACAATTGATGATCTCTGCCATGAACTTGGCACAGGAAGAAGTACTGCTTACAGACTTCTAAAAAAGAAAAAAATAAAGAGCTGCAAGATCGGTTCGCGACTCATTGTAAAACGTGATGAACTTGAACGGTATATAGAAAAACAGACCTCATAATCTCTTTATCACGGGAGAAAGAGTACCCTTGTTGAGATTGGATACTCTTTCTTCCCCGGCAACTGGACATATTAGAAGTTGTCTGCTGAAAGCTCTTTTCGCAATCTTTCTACATCGTTCTGTGAATAATTAGGCATCAGGGATACAATTTCCTCTGTTGGATAGTCCTTTTTTATCATTCTTATAACAACGCGGCGATTTTCTTCTTCAAATGTATTTTTTGCCTGCGTCAATGCCTGCCGTTTTTCTTCCTCATAAGACTGCGCTGCCTGTGTCAATGCTTTCCGTTTTTCCTCCTCATAAG
>CAJUES010000029.1:0-617 GCA_910585765.1 uncultured Lachnospiraceae bacterium
TACGAGATGTTTGTGTGACTGGAGTTCAGACGTGTGCTCTTCCGATCTATAATCCTTCATCGGGAGAAGTATCCGTGAGGGGGATTCGTCTGACTGATTTAAAGGAGCAGGAATTAGTGACTTTCCGACGCAGAAATATAGGATTTATTTTTCAGGATTATAATTTGGTATCTAATTTGTGCGTTTACGATAATATTGTTTTACCAATACAGTTGGATGACAGCAGAGTAGATGATAAATATGTAAAAGATATATGCCGAATGCTGCATATGGAGGATCAATTGGAAAAATCACCGAAAAAACTCTCAGGTGGACAGAAACAGCGTGTGGCAATTGCAAGAGCATTAGCAATCAGACCGGCAATTATTTTGGCTGATGAACCAACAGGAAGTTTGGACAGCAGGAACCGATGGGATGTGTTTGGTCTGTTGAAAAGGGCAAGTAAAGAATATGAACAAACAATAGTTATGATAACACACGATCAGGAATTAGCTATGAATACAGATAAGATGTATCGGATTGAAGATGGACAGATTGTTAAGGAGGGATAGTTTGAAAAAGGCAAGCAAAGAAGCACTGAAAAAAATAGCCAAAGCAAATATCGAAAATAATAAGAT
>CAJUES010000029.1:627-34757 GCA_910585765.1 uncultured Lachnospiraceae bacterium
TAAGATAAGAAATATAGCATTAACTACATCTGTCATCGCTGTTTCCATCATGCTGATTATCGTTTTGGGAGTTGGAACAAGCTATGTCAAAAATTTCTCAGAGATGAATACTAGGTTGAAAGGTACAAATGCGCAGGGATTTGTATGGGATATTTCTCCTGATAAAGGCAGACGCTTGCAGGAAATAAAAGAAATTGAAAATATAGGGAAACAATATTTTGTAGGAACAATTGAAAGCGGCAGGGCACAGGAACGTGTGTCATTGACAGCATATGATATAAACGAGTGGAATAATAACATATTGCCGACAATAACTAATTTTACAGGTGTATTTCCGAGTAAGGAAAACGAAATATTGTTATCCGAGACAGCAATAGAAACATTTCGATTAGATGGAATAAAAATAGGTGATAAGCTGACATTAAATGTTAAAACTCATGATGGAAGTATACAGGAAGAATTTACAGTAGTTGGCACATATAAAGATTTTGTGAAATCCAGCCTTAGAAACATTAAAAGTATAAGCGGGAATGTTTTGGCAGCAAGTCTGGAAGCAGAAAATTATACAATGTACCCTGCCTGTAATTGCATTGTATCAGAACAATTGGCAAATAAATTGGTATCTGAGGACCATATTTATTATACATTTCAAATAAAGGAGGCAAAAGGTATTGATGAAATCATCATATCAGAATTAGGTTTGCAGGATAAAGGTCAGGTTATGATTGTTGATGCTGAAGGTGGAACAAGTCAGTATGCAGGAGTCTTTCTGGCAGTATTGATCTGCCTGGTAATCAGCCTGTGCAGTTATCTGTGTATCTATAATATTATGAATATTTCATTCGTAAATGATGTTCATTTTTGGGGAAATATTAAAACGATAGGCACAGATAATAAACAACTAAAATATATTGCGAATTATGAAACAAATTATTTTGTACTGCGTGGGTTGCCTGTTGATTTATTGATTGGTGCATTTGTGGCGGCAAAGTTCGTTCCGTTTATACTTAGAACAGCTGTTGGAAGTGGCGGGTATGCTGATATTATGCCTATGAAAATGTGGCACAGCGGCTGGCTTTTCTGCCTGACAATGGGCTTTTGCTACGTTACTGTATGGATTAGTTTTAGGAAATCTATCAGATTTTTAACTCGAATTTCACCTGTTGAAGCGATACACTTCAATAGTGAGACCGATACAAATAGAGGAAAACAAAAAGAACAACATAGATGCAATGGAAAACTATACAAAATGGCATGGCATAATATTACAATTGAGAGAAAAAAGTTTTTGGTGGTAGTTACAACATTATTTTTGGGATTTTTTGTATTTTTGTTGTCCTATACAATGTTTTCCTCACCCAATTGGGATTTATATTTAGATACAGAAGCACCTGATGATTTCAGTATCAGGGACAGTAATGTGACAGATTCTTTACTGGCTGGAGAACAGGGAATCCAATACCTGACAGAAGATATATATTATCAGTTAGAGCAGATGCAGGGAATAACCAGTATTGAAAAAACATATGTCCAGCCTGTAACTGTAAAGTATTCTGATAAACTGCAGGAGTATTCTTTAAATACAGAAGATTTGTCTGGAACTGCATTGGGAATTTCTGGTGAAGTTATTCAACAATATGCGTTGGCAAACGGAGCGGTATATTCAGTGGATGACATCAATGAGTTTATGAAAGGCAGTGCAGTATATATTAGTGCTGTTGATAGCGGAAGCTGTCCTGATTTGACAGGGAATGTAATACAAATATACAGTGGTGAAAATACGATTCAGACATACACGATTGCTGGAACAATACAGCCTGATTCAAAGCTGGATATAAGAGAGCTTGGTTCAATTACAAATACAAACTATACAGATCAGGAAAAAATCAGGGTTTTTATGAGCGAAGCCGGTATAAGGAAATTAGTGGAAGAACCATGTATTTATTATATACAAATGAATGCAGATAAGGACTGGGAACCTTATTTAAAAGAAGAAATTCGGCAGATGATAGACGAAAATAAAGTACAGCTTATCAATAGAAGCGATTTGCTGCCAACATTTCAGCCGGTAGCACAAGCTGTAGTCGTTATTGGCGCAATATTTTCTGGGATTTTACTGATTGTAGGATTGATGAATTTTATCAACTCGCTATGTACCAGCATATACGCAAGGCAAAAGGAATTGGCAGTGCTGTCAAGTATAGGGATGTCAAAACAGCAGATGATTCGGCTGTTGAGTCTTGAAGGCGGGTACTATGCGGTTATAACGTTCCTATCGTTAAGTACGATAGGAATGGGGCTGATTTATTTGCTGATGCAGGCTGTAAAATCACAAATGTATTATCTGGAGTTCAAATTTCCGACAGGTATTTTAGCCTTACTTTTCACGTTACTATTTGCTGTTTGTATTATAACCCCATTATTGGCATATAAGAGCATCAATAAAAAGAGTATTGTGGAGAGGTTAAAAAATAGTGAGGAGTAAGATGAGGGGAATATAAGTTCAGAGAAGGTCCATGAAATCGGGCGGCAGCTTGCCGACGCGGTGCATTTTGCAGACCACAAATACAATTCCGACAAAAGGGGATACTGCGGCGTATGGAACATGATAGAGGACCGGTTTATTTTTAACCAGTCCTCTGTATAAAGACAGTTATCAGATTTACAAAAGTGATGATGTGCGGACGCCTCAAGGATCGGCGCGCCGATCCTTGAGGCGGTTGTGTAGCAGAGAATAAATTTTTCTTTGATTTTTAATGCAAATGTGATAAAATATGGGAGAGCAAAAAGCGGGCGGACGGTTTTTCTGCCCGTTTTTCGGTATGCTGGATGCAATATTAATATACAGAAAGATGAGGTTAATATATGGCTGGATTGACACCGATGATGCAGCAGTACATGGAGACGAAGAAGCAGTATGGCGACTGTATTCTTTTCTACAGACTCGGTGATTTTTATGAGATGTTTTTTGAGGATGCAAAGCTCGTGTCAAAGGAGCTGGAACTGACATTGACAGGAAAGGACTGCGGCATGGAGGAGCGCGCCCCCATGTGCGGCGTGCCTTACCACGCAGTGGACGGCTATCTGAACAGGCTTGTGTCCAAGGGCTACAAGGTCGCGATCTGCGAGCAGGTGGAGGACCCCAAGCTCGCCAAGGGACTGGTGAAGCGCGAGGTGATCCGCATCGTCACGCCCGGGACAAATCTGAATGTCCAGGCGCTCGAGGAATCAAAGAACAATTACATCATGTGTATCGCACAGTTCCCAAATAAGATCGGAATCTCGGTGGCGGATGTGACCACGGGTGACTTTTATATGACGGAGGTCGAGGGGCTCACAAAGCTGACCGACGAGCTCTATAAATACATGCCCACCGAGATCATATGCAACGATGCGCTCATGATGAGCGGACTCGACATCGACGACCTCAAAAGCCGCCTGAAGATCGCCGTCTATCCGCTGGAGCCGTGGTATTTTGACGAGGATGGCTGCCGGAAATGCCTGATGGGGCATTTTAAAGTGAACACGCTCACAGGACTTGGCCTGGAAGACTTCCCATCAGGGCTCATCGCTTCCGGTGTGCTGATGCAGTATCTGCTGGAGACGCAGAAGACACAGCTTTCGCACATCACGCACATCATTCCGTATCTGGCAAGCCGATTCATGCTCCTTGACAGCTCCACGAGACGCAATCTCGAACTGACCGAGACACTCCGCGAAAAGCAGAAGCGAGGCTCCCTGCTGTGGGTGCTCGACAGGACGAAGACGGCG
Organism: uncultured Lachnospiraceae bacterium; assembly: GCA_910585765.1. Classification (GTDB taxonomy): domain Bacteria; phylum Bacillota; class Clostridia; order Lachnospirales; family Lachnospiraceae; genus COE1. The sequence continues at coordinate 4,399 of CAJUES010000029.1, forward strand.
ATGGGCGCCAGGCAGCTCCGGACGGATATCGAACAGCCGCTGGTCAACAGGGAGGACATCAACGACAGACTGGACACGATCGAGCAGCTCTGCAGAAACACCGTGTCGAGAGATGAGATCAGGGAGTACTTAAATCCGATATACGATATGGAGCGACTGCTCGGGCGTGTGAGCTACAAATCGGCAAATCCGAGGGACCTGATATCGTTTGCCAACTCCATGGAGATGCTTCCGCACATCAAGACGGTTCTCAAGGACTTTGATGCAAAGCTCTTGAAGGAGATCGACGAGCAGATCGACGGGCTTGAGGATTTATATGAACTGGTCAGAAATTCGATCTGTGAGGAACCGCCGATCCTGATCCGGGAGGGCGGTATTATCAAGGAAGGCTTCAATGCGGATATAGACCATCTGAGAAAGGCAAAGACTGACGGAAAGAACTGGCTTGCGCAGCTCGAGGAGGAGGACCGGGAGCGCACAGGCATCAGAAATCTCAGGATCAAATACAACAAAGTGTTCGGTTATTATTTTGAGGTCAGCAATTCCTACAAAAACCAGGTGCCGGACGACTATGTGCGTAAGCAGACGCTCGTCAACGCGGAGCGGTACACGACGGCGCGGTTAAAGGAGCTTGAGGACACGATCTTAAATGCGGAGGACAAGCTCAATGTCTTAGAGTACGATCTGTTCTGTCAGATCCGCGACGACATCGCGACCCAGCTCGAGCGCATCCAGCGGACGGCAAAGGCGGTGGCGCGGCTCGACGTGTTTGCGGCGCTGTCCGTCGTCGCGGAGCAGAACCACTACGTCAGACCGACGCTGAATGACAAGGGCATCATTGACATCAAAGAGGGCAGACACCCTGTGGTGGAGAAGATGATCGACCATGATATGTTCGTGTCAAACGATACGTTCTTAGACAACAATAACCACTGCATCGCGGTGATCACAGGTCCGAACATGGCTGGAAAATCGACTTACATGCGCCAGTCTGCGCTGATCGTGCTGATGGCACAGCTCGGCAGCTTTGTCCCCGCAAAGAGTGCGGACATCGGCATTGTGGACAGGATCTTCACACGCGTGGGCGCGTCGGACGACCTTGCAAGCGGTCAGAGTACCTTTATGGTGGAGATGAACGAGGTTGCCAATATCCTTCGAAACGCCACGCCCAAAAGCCTGCTGGTGCTGGATGAGATCGGGCGCGGGACTTCGACATTTGACGGGCTGAGCATCGCGTGGGCTGTCATCGAGCATATCAGCAACAAGAAGATCCTCGGTGCAAAGACGCTGTTTGCGACGCACTATCACGAGCTGACAGAGCTCGAGGGCAAGATGAACAATGTCAACAACTACTGCATCGCGGTCAAGGAAAAGGGCGATGACATCATCTTTTTGCGCAAGATCATCAAGGGCGGCGCCGACAGGAGTTACGGAATACAGGTCGCGAAGCTTGCGGGTGTGCCGGATATGGTGATCGACCGCGCCAAGGAGATCGTGGAGCAGCTCAGCGACAATGACATCACGGCAAAGGTGCAGAGCATTCCGGTTGACACGAAGGGTGAGAAGAAAAAGCCGAAGCATTATGACGATGTGGACTTAGGACAGATGTCACTGTTTGACACCGTCAAGGACGAGGACATAGTCAATGAACTCAAGGAGATCGATATTTCCAACCTGACGCCGCTCGACGCGCTGAACACGCTGTACAGGCTGCAGAATAAGCTAAAGAACCGATGGTAAAACAAAAGAAAGGAACGGACAGATATGGCAGAGATACATGTGCTTGATGATGCTACGATTGACAAGATAGCGGCAGGAGAGGTAGTAGAGCGCCCCGCGAGTGTGGTCAAGGAACTGGTGGAGAATGCCATGGACGCGGGTGCCGGTGCTGTCACCGTCGAGATCAGGGATGGCGGCATTGAGTTTATCCGCGTTACGGACGATGGTTCCGGCATTGAGCATGACCAGCTGCGCAGCGCTTTCATGCGCCATGCGACGAGCAAGATCAGCTCCGTCGTCGATCTGATGAGTCTGCACAGTATGGGATTTCGCGGGGAGGCGCTCTCGAGCATAGCGGCAGTGTCAAAAGTTGAGATCGTCACCAAGACGAAGAACGACATGACAGGGACACGTCTGTGCATGGAGGGGGCGAAGGAGACCGTCTTCGAGGAAGTCGGCGCGCCCGACGGCACGACTTTCATGGTGCGGAACCTGTTCTTCAACACGCCTGTGCGCCGCAAATTTTTGAAGACGGCGATGACGGAGGCGAGCTATATTACGGATCTGTTAGAGCACATGGCGCTGTCGAGACCCAATATTTCTTTTAAGTACGTGATCAACGGGCAGACAAAATTCTACACAAACGGCGACGGGGATATGAAAGCCATCATATACCGCATCTTCGGCAGGGATATCGCCAATGAGATGATGGAATTTCGGGCTGTCGACGGCGATATTGTGCTGGAAGGGTTTCTTGGCAGACCGACGCTGAACCGCGCCAACAGGAACTTCGAGAATTATTTTGTGAATAAGCGGTATATTAAGAGCAAGATCATCTCAAAAGCGATCGAGGAAGGGTATCAGTCCTACATGATGCAGCACCGGTATCCGTTCTGTGTCGTACATATTACGATCCCGCCGGAAAATGTCGATGTGAACGTCCACCCGACCAAGATGGAGGTGCGCTTTGCCAATCAGAACAGTGTCTACAAACTGATCGCCGAGCATGTGTCAGACTTTTTGTCCCGCCAGGAGATGATACCTGCCGCAACGCTGGGCACCGAGCAAAAGACTGCCAAAAAAGACAAGAAGGCGGAGCGGATAGCAGCGCCGGAACCGTTTGAAAAAGAGCGCAGGCTCGCGGAGGAAACCGGTGTGCAGATGCCTGTCCCGAATGTTTTGAGGGAGGAGAGCGGATATAACAGTTCCCGCGGCAGCAGTTATGATCACGACGGTGCTGCCGGCAAAAGGGACACGACAGGGGCGTTCCTGCTCAACAATAAAATGTCTTACACCCGTGTGGAAGATGAAAGGGAGGACAAAGCTGACAGCTTTTTTGTGGACAACCGGCAAAAAGCTGTGCGCTCCGAGACCGCAGAGGAAACCGGACAGACAAGACCAAATTCCCTGGTTGGAAAGATACTGGGCGCACAGCCCAAAGAGACAGAGCCGAGAAATCTGGGCGTGATCAAGTCAAAGGATCAGATCATCGTCGAGAAGCCCGAGCAGCTGAACTTCTTTGACGAGAAGATCCTGACGCGGGAGGCAAAGCAGGAGTACCGGATCGTCGGACAGGTGTTCGATACCTACTGGATCATTGAATACCGCGATAAAATGCTGATGATTGACCAGCATGCTGCACACGAGAAGGTGAAGTACGAGCAGATATTGAGCAAAGTGGTAAACAACGAGGTCTACACACAGATGTTGACTCCGCCGGTCGTGATCAGCGTCACGCCCAAGGAGGCCGCTCTGATCAACAGCTACGGGCAGTATTTCAAGGAGCTTGGCTTTGAAATCGAAGATTTCGGCATGAATGCGTTCGCGGTCAGAGGGGTTCCTCTTGACTTGTTTGGTCATGACATAAAGAGCCTTTTTGAGGAGGTATTGACTCAGATGTCCGAAAGCCCCGTGCGCGGTGTGCCGCAGATCATACGGGAGAAGATCGCATCGATGGCGTGCAAGGCGGCTGTCAAGGGAAACAATCCGCTGACCTACGAGGAGGCGGACAGACTGATCGAACAGCTGTTGGAACTCGACAATCCCTATAACTGTCCGCATGGCAGACCGACGATCATATCGATGTCAAAGTATGAGATCGAGAAGAAGTTTAAACGTATTGTGTGAGATGCATAATATCAGAAATACATTTCATACAGCGAATATCGAATAAAAATGAATAGTGGGGAAGTGAGATAAACTGTGATGAACAAAAAGATCAAAAAGACTCCGATCGAAAAAGAACTGGACCGTATCGCCCACAGGGAGGCGCGACTTGCAAAGCAGGCGCTGCACCATCAGCCTGCCAGATGGAAGGAAAGCCTGGAGCAAAAAATCCCGCCGAGGGTCTACACAAATCTCCAGACCGCTTTCTGCAAAGCCTTTGAGCTGATCTTTGAGAAAGGGACAGGGTTGATCGAAAAGACGTACTCCAGGAACGAACTGGAGTTGGATTTTCAGATTCATGATTACGCTGTCGCGCTAAAGGGCGGCACGAGAGAACTCCGGGAACTAAAGACGGATATCAACCGCGGGAACTTCATCAATATGGCAGTCAGTGCGGTTGAGGGCATCGGGCTGGGGGCGCTTGGCATCGGTCTGCCTGACATAGTGCTGTTCCTGTCCGTGATCCTCAAAGGAACGTATGAGACGGCTGTCCAGTACGGATTTTCCTATGACACACCGCGCGAAAAGCTGTTCATACTCAAGCTGCTCGAGACGGCGATGCTAAAGGGAGAGGCGTGGATCACATGCAACGCGGAGGCAGACAGCTACTTTGTCCCAAATGGCGTCTGGCTGGAAACCAAGTTCCAGGAGCAGGTCAAAAGGACGGCGGATGCGTTCGCGGTTGACATGCTGCTCGCCAAATTTGTGCAGGGGATTCCTGTCGCGGGGATCCTCGGCGGCATCAGCAATCCGGTTTATTACAGACGCATATTGTACTATGTGCAGTTAAAATATCAAAAGCGGTATCTGCTGCAGAAGTCACTTTCAGACGTCTGAGACAGCGCGCAGATTAGGGGAAGACATGAAAAATCCATTGATCATACTGACCGGCCCGACGGCAGCCGGCAAAACAAAACTTTCGATAGAACTTGCAAAAGCTGTAAACGGTGAGATCATCTCTGCAGATTCCATGCAGGTGTACAGGCATATGGACATCGGTTCGGCCAAAATACAGGCGGATGAGATGCAGGGGATCAGACATTATCTGGTCGATATCCTGGAGCCTACGGAAGAGTTCAATATCGTCCTGTTCCAGCAGTACGCGAGGCAGGCGGTCGCCGACATCTACGAAAAAGGCAAGATCCCGATCATCGTGGGCGGGACCGGTTTCTATATCCAGTCCGTGCTCTATGAGATTGATTTCCAGGAGAGCGAGGAGGACACCGCGCTCCGCGCAGAGCTCGAACAGCTCGCGCGGGACAGGGGCGCGGAGCATCTTCACGGTATATTGAGGGACTGTGACCCCCAGGCAGCCCAGGAGATCCATGCGAACAATGTCAGGCGGGTGATACGCGCGATCGAATTTTACAGACATACAGGCAGAAGGATTTCCGAGCACAACGCGGCACAGCGCCAGAAGCGCTCCGCGTATGACGCCCGCTATTTCGTCCTCACCGACAGGCGGGAGCGATTGTACGAAAATATCGACCGGCGCGTGGACAGGATGATCGAGGATGGGCTTGTCGATGAGGTTAGACGGCTGATGGACATGGGCTGCAGGCGGGATTCAACTGCCATGCAGGGGCTTGGCTACAAGGAGATCATCTCATATCTGTCAGGGGAGATCACGCTGGATGAGGCGGTCTATATCATCAAGCGCGACACGCGCCATTTTGCAAAGCGGCAGCTCACCTGGTTCCGGCGGGAGCGGGATGTGATCTGGATCGAAAAGGACCGGTTTGCATACGATGACGAAAAAATGTTAAACTATATGAAAAAGATGAGCGCCGATGTGCTCGGACAGACAATACGGCATGAAAAATGACGAAAGGAAACGAAGACAAAAATGAAGAGAACAAACGAGGAGAACAGGACTGCCCAGGACATGTACCAGGAGCTGGGCATTTCAGAGAATGTGTACCGTTTCGGCAAAGAGATCCTGGACAGTCTGAAACCGCGCTTTGACGAGATCGACCGGAATGCGGAGTACAACCAGCTAAAGGTCCTGAAGGCAATGCAGGACAACAAAGTCAGCGAGGCTTGTCTCCTGGGCACGACAGGGTACGGGTATAACGATCTTGGCAGGGAGACATTGGAGTCGGTGTACGCATCTGTATTTCACGCGGAGGATGCGCTGGTCAGACCGCAGATCACATGCGGGACACACGCGCTGGCACTGGCGCTCATGAGCAATCTGCGCCCCGGAGACGAGATCCTGTCGCCGGTGGGAAAACCCTACGACACGCTCGAGGAAGTGATCGGGATCCGCCCGTCAAAGGGGTCGCTCGCAGAGTATGGCATCACGTACAGACAGGTGGATCTGCTCGCGGACGGCAGTTTCGATCAGGACAATATCCAAAAGGCGGTCAATGAGCGGACAAGACTCGTCACGATCCAACGCTCCAAGGGCTATCAGACAAGACCGACACTGTCTGTCAGGAGGATCGGGGAGCTGATCGCATTTGTCAGGAAGATCAAGCCGGATGTCATCTGTATGGTGGATAATTGTTACGGAGAGTTCGTGGAACGCGTCGAACCTACCGATGTGGGTGCTGACATGGTAGTCGGTTCGCTGATCAAGAATCCGGGAGGCGGGCTTGCCCCGATCGGCGGCTATATCGCCGGAAAAAGGGAGTGTGTCGAGAACGCAGCGTACAGGCTGACCTCCCCCGGACTTGGCAAGGAGGTGGGCGCATCACTTGGGATCCTCAGAGATTTCTACCATGGTCTGTTCCTCGCCCCGACCGTGACAGCCAGCGCGCTGAAAGGCGCTGTTTTTGCGGCAAATATTTATGAAAAGCTTGGTTTTAGAGTCGTTCCTGACAGCACGGAATCAAGGCATGATATCATACAGGCAGTCGAATTTGGCTCGCCGGAGGGCGTGATCGCTTTCTGCAAGGGAATCCAGGCGGCAGCCCCGGTGGACAGTTTTGTGGCGCCGGAGCCGTGGGATATGCCCGGATATGACAGCCAGGTCATCATGGCAGCGGGCGCATTTGTGTCGGGCTCCTCGATCGAGCTGAGCGCGGACGGGCCGATCAAGCCCCCGTATGCCGTGTATTTTCAGGGAGGACTCACCTTTGAGCACGCCCGGTTTGGCATCATGAAATCGCTCCAGAGTGTGGTCGATGCCGGAATTGTTCGGATATGATTCTTTGATCTTTAAAATGGCAAAAAAAGTATAAATTTTTTCATAAAATTTTCCAAAACAGGAAATATGTCGAAAAAAAACTAATCTTTTTTATGTACAGACTTGACTTAGTGTGGTAAGATAACTAAATGGAGAGCAAGGCATACAATAGATGAGCCTTTTAAAAGAATTATATGCAAAGGATGAACTGCCTTATGACAAATTTATGAGGCTTGGACCGGAAAGTCTTTCGGATGCCGAGCTTCTTGCTATCATGCTCAGAACCGGAACGAAGGATAAGACGCCCATCGAGCTTGGGCGGGAGATCCTCAGGATGGCAGGGGAAGACAGAGGGCTTTTGGGGCTGTATCATTTCAACATCAGGGATCTGATGCAGATCCCGGGGATCGGGGAGGTCAAAGCAGTGCAGCTACTGTGCATCGCCGAGATTGCAAAGCGCACATCAAACATGCAGGCCAGACCGGAACTGACCTTTGACAAACCGGAGACGGTGGCGGCTTATTATATGGAGAGGATGCGCCACAGGGACACGGAGCAGCTTCTGCTGGTACTCCTGGATGCCAAACGCCATATCGTGCACGAGTCCGTGTTGTCGACAGGCACCTTCAACATGACACTGATCTCGCCCAGAGACATCTGTATCCGGGCGATGCGCAATGAGGCGTCCTATATTGTAATCCTGCACAACCACCCAAGCGGCGATCCGACACCCAGCAGACAGGATGTGCTGGTGACACAGAAGATAAAGGAAGTATCCGATTTAGTTGAAATTCCGTTGCTGGATCATATCATCATTGGGGACAACAGATATACCAGTTTTATACAAAAAGGACTTTTATGAGAAACAGAAAGGAGTTGTTATGTTGGCTAACAACGCATTTGGTATTGATTTAGGTACCAGGACGATCAAGATTTACAACGCTCACAATGACAATGTTATTGTTGAGAAAAATATGATTGCAATCGAGGATAAGAAAAACCTGTTTGCGTATGGTGATTCAGCATTTGAAATGTTTGAGAAAGCACCATCCAATATCGAAATCTCATATCCGCTCTGCAACGGAGTCATCGCGGATATTAAAAATATGCAGCTGATTCTCAAAAATTTTATACTGGACTGCAATAAAGGTTCCGTGAAGCCGGCAGAGTTCTACATCGCCGTCCCCTCTGACATCACCGAGGTGGAGAAGAGGGCGTTCTCTGACCTGGTGAAGGATGCCAATATCAAGGCAAAGAAGATCCTGCGCGTCGAGAAAGCCGTGGCGGACGGTCTGGGGCTTGAGATCGATGTCAAGAATGCACAGGGGATCCTGGTCGTCAACGTCGGTTTCCACACGACGGAGATCTCCATCCTGTCGCTGGGAGGCATTGTGCTCAGCCGCCTGATCAAGGTGGGCGGACAGAAGTTTGACGAGTCGATCAAAAACGCGATCCGCAAGGAGTTCAGCCTGATCGTCGGCAGCAAGACCGCAGAAAATGTCAAGATCGATCTGAGGGAGCTCGAGGAGGACAATCGGAAAGCCGTCGTGTACGGGCGCGATATCGTCACAGGCCTTCCCATGGAGAAGGAGATACCGACAGACTTAGTGAGCGAGAGCATGCTTGAGAATTTTAACGTGATCATCGACAATATCCGGGTCATCCTGGAGCGGACCCCGCCAGAGCTCTCCGCAGATATCTTCCGCAGAGGAATTTATCTGACAGGAGGTGCATCGCAGGTGGCGCACCTGGCGGAGCTGATCGCGAAGGGGACAGGCCTCAAAGTGAATGTGAGTGAGAATCCCGTGTCGGGCGTTGCGCTTGGTCTTGCAAAGATCATCAAGGATGATAACTACAAGTCAGTTGCTTATCTTGAAGGAATGGGGCGCTAGTATTCATGAGTCCGGTGATAAAGAGAAAAAAGGATAAGTTCTCCATTCCAAGCAAATATATGCTGCTGATCCTGACCTGCATCTGTGTTGCGCTCATGGCGGTGACGTTCTTTACGGATTACTCCGCATCACCTTTGAATAAACTTGTCGGTTATGTCGTCGTTCCGTTTCAGAACGGTGTCAGCCGCATTGGGTCGTGGATCTCCGTCAGGATGGACGAGCTTGGGGAATTGCGGATCGTGCTGCAGGAAAATCAGGAACTCAAGCAGCAGATCGACGAGCTGACCGTGCAGAATACCCAGCTCCAGCAGGACAAATACGAGCTGAACTACCTTCGGGAGTTGTACAAGCTTGATGAGCAGTACAGCGGCTACGAGAAGGTGGGCGCCAGGATCATCGCAAGGGACAGCGGCAACTGGTTCCACGCCTTCACGATCAATAAGGGGACAGATGACGGACTTGCCATCGATATGAATGTGATCGCGGATGGCGGGCTTGTCGGAAGGATCGTCGATATCGGATCGAACTGGGCAAAGGTGGACGCGGTGATCAACGACAACTCCAATGTCAGCGGAATGGTGCTTGCCAGCTCGGACAACCTGGTGGTCCAGGGGTCACTCCAGCTTATGGCGGACGGTGTGATCGGGTTTGGACAGCTCAACGACTCACAGAACAGGGTCGAAGTCGGCGACAAGGTTGTCACATCCAACATCAGTGACAAGTATCTGCCGAGTATTCTGATCGGCTATATCAGCGAGATCGACCAGGACGCCAACAATATCACAAAGTCAGGAAAGATCACGCCGGCAGTTGACTTCGAACATCTTGAGGAGGTGCTCGTCATCTTGAAAACCAAGCAACAGATTAAGGATTAGCAGATTCATGAAGAGAAATATAATATTGTTTTTTGTGATACTATGTGGATTTGTCCTACAGACGACACTTTTCCAGGCATTAAACTTCGGAGGGATCTCTCCCAATATACTGATCATCATCACGGTTTCCTACGGATTTATGTACGGCAAGAAGTGCGGTATGATCGTGGGGTTCCTATGCGGGATGCTGATGGATATCTTTTACGGGAATGTCCTTGGGTTTTATGCGCTGGTCTACCTGTACATAGGGGCTGCCAACGGTGTATTTCACAGCATTTTTTACCAGGATGATATCAAGCTGCCGCTTGTGCTGATCCTGGCAAGTGATTTTGCATACTCCTTTACCTGTTATGTGCTGCTGTATCTTCTGCGGAGAAGATTTGACATGATCTTTTATTTCAAGAAGATCATCATACCCGAGATTGTCTACACGATCTTTGTTACAGTGTTTATATACCCATGCATCCTGCTGCTCAACAGGTCGGCGGATGATGTTGAAAGAGGTGACAATAAGGTTGTTTAAAAGGATTGGTGAGAGTCTGTACAACTTTTTCACGTCCAGGCTGCTGCTGCTGTTTATCATATTTTCAGGCATGGCAGTACTGTTGATCTACAGGCTGTTTGACCTGCAGATCGTAAACGGGGAGTCGTATGTTGACAACTTCCGCCTGATGATACAGAGAGAGCGTATAACAGAGGGAACGCGCGGAAACATCTACGACAGGAACGGTGATCTGCTCGCCTACAACGAACTCGCCTACTCTGTCACGATAGAGGATGTGTACGAATCCGGCTCCACCAGAAATGAAAAATTAAATGAGACACTCTATAAACTGATCCATATGATCGAGGGCAATGGAGATACCATTGTCAGTGATTTTAATATTATCTTAAACGAAAATAATGACTATGAGTTCACTGTCGAGGGGACGCGGCTCCTCCGGTTCAAGGCGGATGTCTACGGATGCCGCACGCTCGACAGTCCCGAGTTCAAATATTACATGAAGAGTGCTTCCGCACAGGAGATCATAGACTATCTCGTGGAGCGGTTCGGGATCGGCACGTATCACAAAGAGGGCAATAAGCGGGTCTTGTCTCCCGGTGAGGGGTACACTAAGAAAGAAGTCCTGCAGATGGTGACGCTCCGGTATCAGATGAACCTGTACAGTTTCCAGCGGTATATCCCGACGACGGTTGCGACTGACGTGTCGCAGAAGACGGTCGCAGTGATCATGGAGAATATCGCCGAGCTCGAGGGCGTTGCCATAGAGGAGGATATGATCCGAAAATATAATTATCCATATTATTTTTCCCATATCCTCGGGTACACCGGCAAGATCTCATCCGAGGAGCTGACAACATTGTCGGAGCAGGATGACAGCTACACGATGAATGACACGGTGGGAAAAGGCGGGATCGAGCAGGTCATGGAGCTGCAGCTGCAGGGCAGGAAGGGCTCGGAAACCATCTATGTGGACAATCTCGGAAAGGTCGTTGACATAACGGATATTGTCGAGGCGCAGGCTGGCAATGATGTGTACCTGACACTTGACAAGGATCTGCAGATAGCAATCTACAATATATTGGAGCAGAAGCTTGCGGGGATCGTTGTGGCCAAGACCAGAAATATATACAACTATGATCCGCTCAAGTCGGCATCACGCCAGGACATCATCATACCGATCGATGACGTGTACTTTGCCCTTATAGACAACAATGTGATCGATATCGACCATTTTACGGATGAAGGTGCCTATGACACGGAGCGGGAGATCCATCAGATCTTCCTCGAGAAACAGGCGGATGTGCTCGCGTCCATCGAGGCGGAACTGACTACCACAAAGACACCGTACAATGAACTGACCAAGGAGTTCAAGAATTATGAGAGCTACATCGTCACCATGCTCACGGAGCGGGGGGTTCTGGTCAGCTCGGCAATAGACAGGGATGATCCTACCTACATCGCGTGGGCGACAGACGAGGTCATCAGCCTGAACGAGTATCTGACCTATGCGATCGCGCAGAACTGGATCGATGTCACCAAGCTATCCGTGGAGTCACAGTATTCCGATTCGACGGAAGTGCTCAACAGTATGATACAGTATATTATCGACAATCTGAAAGATAATGTGTGGTTTTCAAAGAAAATGTATCAGTATATGATCAGTGACCAGACGATCACCGGCAGACAGATCTGTATGCTTCTGTGGGAGCAGGATCTGATCAGTGTCGAGGAGGACAAGATCACGGCACTCAGGAACGGCACTACAAATCCGTACAATTTTATGCTGGAGATGATACGGACACTGCAGATCACGCCGGCGCAGCTGGCGCTCGATCCCTGCACAGGCTCCTGTGTCGTGACGGATGTCAATACGGGAGAGGTGCTCGCGCTGGTGTCCTATCCGGGATATGATATCAATAAACTGGCAAACGGAGTGGATGCGGAATATTTTGCAAAGCTGCAGGCGGATCTGTCCGTGCCGCAGTGGAGCGCTGCCACACAGCAGGAGACGGCGCCTGGTTCAACCTTTAAGATGGTGTCTGCCGTCGCGGCGATGGAGGAGGGGGTTATCTCCTCGCTTGACGAGACGATCTTCTGCAACGGCATCTTTGACAAGATCACACCGCCGCCCAGATGCTGGTCGTCTGCCGGCCACGGCTCCATGAACCTGTCGAATGCGATCGCCAACTCGTGCAACGTGTTCTACTATGATGTGGGTTACAGGCTTGCGCAGGACAGCAATGGCTACAACAGTGAATACGGACTTTCACGGCTGGAAAAATATGCGGACTTGTTTGGACTCACGGAGAAATCAGGCATCGAGATCACAGAGTCGGAACCCAAATTTTCCGATGAATATATCGTTATGTCAACAATCGGACAGGGAACAAACAACTACACGACAGTGGGTCTTTCAAGATACCTCACGGCAGTCGCAAACAGTGGTACTGTGTACAAACTGAGTCTTCTGGACAAGCTGACCGACTCAAAGGGGAACCTGATCGAGGATTACACGCCGGAGGTCAGAAACACCATTGATATTGACAACAGTATATGGGATGCCATTCACGCCGGGATGCGGACCGTGGTGGAAAAAAAGGCTTATTATAAAGATTTGGCAGTAAATGTCGCCGGCAAGACCGGTACGGCGCAGGAGGGGCGCAACCGCACCAACCATGCCGTGTTTCTCAGTTATGCACCCTACGAAGATCCTGAGATATCAGTAACAGTGCGAATCGCATACGGATACAGCTCAGATTACGCAGCACAGACTGCAAGGGATGTATATAAATATTACTATGGTCTGGCAGAGGAAGATGAACTTCTGACAGGTACAGCAGAAATTCCGGAGACTGTCAGCAGGATACAGCAGGATTAGCAGCAATACCAAAACACAAAGAAGGAGCAAATGTGAAAAATTCAGTTATTTTAAAAAGTTTTCCGAATGGCATATCGGTCATTATGGACAGTTCGATTTCATTTGAAGAATTGCTGGAGAACATTGCCGCAAAGTTTCGGGAAGCGGATGGTTTCTTTAAAAATGCTTCTGTGGCAGTTTCGCTGGAGGGAAGAGAGCTGACCGAGGATCAGGAACGGGAAATACTGGATGCGATCACGCAGAATTCGCGTTTGAACATACTATGCCTTATGGGAAAAGATGAAGAGAAAAATCTTAGGTTTCTTGGAGTACAGAACCATCTGAACTTTCAGGAGGACGAGAACAGCGGACAGTTTTACAGGGGGACGCTGCACGATGGGGCAAGCATAGAGACAGAGCACAGTATCATTATTCTGGGCGATGTCTGCGCGGGCAGCCGCGTGTACTCCAACAAAGATGTTGTGGTGCTCGGCACCCTGCGGGGCGATGTTTATGCCGGGGCTGGCGGAAACAATAACCATTTTGTCGTCGCCCTCGACTTCGATCCCGGCATCCTTCAGATCGGCGACCTTGTGTACAGCGGTCAGCCAAAGAAAACTTCAAGATGGGGATTTCACAAACAGCCCCAGGCAGTACCAAAGATCGCATACACATACAACGGTGCAGTGCAGCTGGAATCTATTACAAAAGAATTGCTGGACAATTTTACCCTTTGATCTGTGACGGAGGGGTGTCCGGAGGACCATTATTTGTAATGGAGGATGATACCCATGAGTGAAGTGATTGTCGTCACGTCAGGTAAAGGCGGTGTGGGGAAGACCACCACATCTGCAAACGTAGGAACAGGTCTTGCAGAAATGGGGAAAAGTGTTGTTTTGATCGACGCTGACATCGGACTCAGAAATCTGGATGTCGTGATGGGGCTCGAGAACCGCATCGTCTACAATCTTGTCGATGTGATCGAGGGCAACTGCCGGTTGAAACAGGCATTGATCAAGGACAAGAGACACGCTGGGCTGTTTCTCATGCCAGCAGCACAGACAAGAGATAAAAACTGTGTCACACCCGGACAGATGGTCAAGCTGGTCGACAGCCTGCGGGAACAGTTTGATTACATAATCCTTGACTGTCCGGCAGGGATCGAGCAGGGATTTCAGAATGCCGTAGCAGGCGCCGACCATGCGATCGTTGTGACAACGCCGGAAGTCTCAGCGATCAGGGATGCCGACAGGATCATCGGGCTTCTCGAGGCAAATGAGATCAAAAAGGTAGACCTGGTACTGAACAGGCTGCGCCAGGATCTCATACGCCGCGGAGAGATGATGACGGTGGATGATGTGCTCGACATATTGGGGCTTCCGCTCCTGGGTGTCGTGCCCGATGACGAGAATGTCGTGATCGCGACAAACCAGGGTGAGCCGCTCGTCGGCAAGAATTCTGACGCCGGACAGGCATTCTTCAATATTTGCAAGCGTCTGGAGGGAAAAGAGGTTCCTTTTAAGGATTTTGGAAAGAATGTAACGATCTGGACAAGATTCTCAGGATTATTCAGAAGAAATCTACAGGAGGAGCGGGCATGAGTATATTTTCGTTATTTAAAAGAAAAACGTCCAGTCAGATCGCGAAGGACAGACTGAAGATTTTACTGATATCAGACAGAGTGAACTGCTCGCCGGAGATGATGGAGCTGATCAAGAATGATATCGCCCAGGTGATATCAAAGTACATGCAGATCGACGCGTCGAGCATGGAGGTTCAGATCGCCAAGACGGGAGCTTCCGCAAGAAACGGAAAAAAGACACCGGTTCTGTATGCGAACATACCGATACTGGATCTTCGCAGCTGATGTCTGGACAATGTATCTCAAGGAAAGACAGGGAAAGGGAAAATGCTTAGAAAATACAGGGTACGGGACTATGATTTTAAACTGATATTTCTGCTGGTGGCGGTCACTGTCATCGGGATACTGGCGATCGGCAGCGCGCGCCCGGAGTATCAGAACAGACAGCTTTTGGGTTTTGTCATGGGATTTTTTATCATGATCGTGCTCTCGTTTTTCGACTACTCCTTTTTCCTGCGCTTTCACTGGGGGATCTACGCGTTGAATATCACATTCCTTCTGATGGTCGTGGCTTTTGGAAAAATCGTGAACAACGCCAAAAGATGGCTCGAGATCGGCGGTATCCAATTTCAACCGTCGGAGCTCACAAAGATCATGCTGATATTGTTTTATTCACAATACATCATGAAACACCGGGAGAAGATCAATTCCCTGAACAACATAGCAGCGATGATCATACTGCTGATACCGCCCCTGTATCTGGTATATGACCAGCCGGATATGTCGACCACCATCGTCATCGCGATGATCTTCTGTGTGGTCTGGTATGTCGGCGGACTGAGTTACAAATATATATTTGGCGTACTGGCGATCGTGGTCCCGATTGCAGTCGTGTTTTTTATCATGGTCCTGCAGCCGGATCAGACACTCATCAAGTATTATCAGCAGGAGCGCATCCTGGCATGGCTTGAACCGGAAAAATACGCGAAGACGATCGCCTACCAGCAGACCAACGCGATCATGGCGATCGGCTCGGGACAGCTGTGGGGCAAAGGGCTGAATAACACGATGATCTCCGTCAAAAACGGCAACTTTGTGTCGGAACCGCAGACAGATTTCATTTTTACGATCGTGGGCGAGGAGCTTGGATTTGTGGGTGGCTGTACTGTCGTGATCCTGCTGTTTCTGATCACGCTGGAGTGCCTGAATGTGGCGAGAAAGGCGAAAGACCTGGCGGGAACCTGTATCGCAGCCGGGATGGCAACGCTTGTCGGCGGACAGAGCTTTGTCAATATCGCGGTTGCCACAGGACTCTTTCCGACTACCGGCGTGCCGCTTCCGTTCGTGAGCGCGGGGCTTACCTCGCTGGTCAGTCTGTATATCGGCATGGGCATTGTACTAAATGTACGATTGCAGTGTGTTAGAAAATACAATAATTAGGGCAAAAATTAGTCAGGTTGCACAAAGACATGTGAAAATATTAAATTTTTTTGAATTAAATGATAAGAATATAGATTTTTGACAGCAAAAGGGTTAAAATATCTTTAGACAAATAATTGACAAAGGAAGGTGCATAGACTATGAACATTGCGTTGATCGCGCATGACGGAAAGAAGAAACTGATGCAGAATTTTTGTATTGCTTACAGAGGGATCTTGAGCAAAAATGAATTATACGCCACGGGGACGACTGGCAGACTGATCGAGGAGGTAACGAATCTCAATATTCATAAATATCTGGCGGGACATCTGGGAGGGGAGCAGCAGATCTGTGCGCAGATCGAACATAATCAGATAGACCTTGTCATTTTTTTGAGGGATCCTCTGAATTCTAAATCCCACGAACCGGATGTGAACAATGCTGTGAAGTTGTGTGACATACACAATATACCATTGGCGACAAACCTTGCATCGGCAGAGCTGCTGATCAGGTCACTTGACAGAGGAGATTTGGACTGGCGTGAAATGTATAAATAGAGTAGGCAGAGCTTTAAGTGTGATATTGATTTCCGTTGTGCTTATGACAGATCTTGCGGGCTGTGGGGCAAAGGAATATACTTTTGCGTATGACAGGAACCGGAATAATACGAGCTTCTCCATCGCATCGCACACGAAGGGAATGACGATCGAGCCGTTTGCGTCTGATCTGTGCGTCACGTCGGCCGATGTCTTTGCGGGAACGGATGTGGATATGTCCCAGGCGACGGCTGCAGGACTGTTTGACATCACATCGGGAAAGGTCATCTATGCAAAGAATGTACACGAGAAGTTAAACCCGGCGAGCCTCACAAAGATCCTGACGGCGCTGTGTGCCTTGAAGTACGCAAATCCTGAGGATGTGATCACGGCTACAGAGAATGTGTACATAAGTGAATCCGGTGCTGTGAAGATTGGCATCGCTGCAGGAGATACCATGACGATGGACCAGGCACTCCACGCGCTGCTGCTGAAATCGGCAAACGATGTGGCGGTCATGATCGCAGAACATGTGAGCGGGAGTGTGGAAGAGTTCGCAAAGCTGATGAACGATACGGCAAACAGTCTTGGCGCGACAAACAGCCACTTTGTCAATCCGCATGGACTGACAGATCCCAATCACTATACGACAGCGTATGACCTGTATCTGATCTGCAACGAGGCGCTGAAAAATAATAAGATCCTGGAGATCGTACAGAAGTCGTCATACACTTCTGTTTATCATGATGCAAATGGCGGTGACAAGAGCATCGATGTGGCAAACTCAAACGCGTATATCAAGGGTGAGATTCCCGTGCCGGACAATGTGACCGTGCTCGGCGGGAAGACTGGCACGACAAATGCAGCCGGAAACTGCCTGATCCTGTTTGTAAATAATAAATCGGGAAACCCGTTTATAGCCGTTATCCTGCAGTCTAGCGACAGGACAACGATGTATACGGAAATGACGGATCTGTTGAGTGAGATATCGTGATTTCAGCCACTATGTTTTCTCACGGACTTTGCAGCGCAGTGCGAAGTCCTGGGCTGAACTGTAACATTTTTTTATCAATATTATAAGTTAGAGTTGTTTTTTCTTTGGGATTCAACTATAATTAGATTAGTGGATTTACTTTATTATATTTACTTATTTACATTTACTTAATTACATTAAAGATATGATTTTTAGGAGGTATTGCTTATGGTGCAGCTGATTGTTGGAAAAAAGGGAAAGGGCAAGACAAAGATTATTCTGGATATGGTTAACAAAGAGGTGTCCACGGCATCCGGAAACATTGTATATCTCGACAAAGGCAATGATCATATGTATGAACTGAATAACAAGGTAAGACTTATCAATGTGAAGGATTACGGTGTAGCCAATGCAGATGAATTTGTTGGTTTCGTTCGCGGCATCGTTTCCCAGGATCATGATCTTGAGCAGATGTACTTTGACGGATTTTTAAAGATTTCCTGCATCGAGGGCACTGAGCAAGTCGAAGAAGTGATCAACAAGCTGGATTCCATTAGCGATACATATGGTTTTAAAGTGATAGCGAGTATTTCGTTTGATGAGGCAGAACTGCCAGAAAGTTTGAAGTCAAAGGTAGTCGTGGCTCTGTAATACTTGAGACAGATTATATAGGAGTAGGAAGCCTCGGGAGATGATGCCGGGGCTTTTCCATGCACAGGGACGCATAGGGAAATTCGCTGCCTACGCAGCATTTGATTCTGTGCACGGGCAGCGAAAGTCTTTCCTGCTCGATTAAAATAAGGAGAATTATTTTGTGGCATCCCAAAATCGACAGGCACGCAGCAGACAACTAAATAGATCCGGCAAGACCATGAACCGAATAGAGTTTGCGATATTCGGAGCGATGACTGTCTATATCATCGCTGTCATCATCTCCTATCTGAGGCTGGAGCCGATTCAGGGATATGAGATCCAGATGGGCTCCCTGTCCATAGCAAAGACCTACACGGGAGTTGCGATCCGTCAGGAAGAGATCTTAAAGTCTCCCTACACGGGTTTCATCAATTACTTTGTCAGGGAGGGGGAGCGCGTATCTTCGAGAGATACGGTGTATTCTGTGGATGAGAGCGGAAAGCTTGCCTCTATGCTGGAGGCGGGCGATATGGGGGAGTCTTCCTACACGGACGAAGAACTTGCAGAGTTCCGCTCGGAGGTGATACAGTATGACAGGGGGTTTGACAGTAAGGATTTCAACAGCGTATATGATTTCAAGTACAGCATAGAAGGTGCTGTCATGAAATTGCTGAATGTCAGTATGTATGAGAACCTAGAGGCGTTGAACCAGTCGAGTCTGGGCGGTATGGTTTCGCTGTGTACAACGGGAAAGACGGGATATGTCGTATATAGCACGGACGGCTACGAGTCATTGACGCCGGATCAGATCACGCTCGAGATATACGATCAGTCAAAATATGAAAAAACGAGGGTGAACAACAACGATCTGATCGAGAAGAACGCGACAGTGGGAAAGATCGTTACGGATGAAAACTGGTCCCTGGTCATACCTGTGGATGAGCAGAGGGCAGCGGAGATGGAGGAAGCGGAATATGTCGAGGTAAAGTTTATCAAGACACAGGAGACTTCATGGGGACAGGTCGTCATCCACCGTCTTGCAGACGGGATTTATGCGGAGCTGATCTTCAACAATTCCTGTGTTTCCTTCTGTACGGACCGCTATGTCGATATCGAGCTGGTGGTGAACGACAGGCAGGGGTTGAAGATACCAAACTCAGCGATCGCTGAGAAAGAATTTTTTATCATCCCGGCAGACTATATGACAAAGGGCGGACCGAACGGAAATTACGGAGTCCTGAAGGAGAAGGCTGATGAAAACGGCAATCTCGTCAACGAGTTTATCGAGACCGACGTGTACAGTTCTGACGAGAAAGAGTTCTACATCGACAGCAGCGACCTGGAGGTGGGGGACTATATCTGCAAGATGGATTCCACAGACAAAATGGCGATCAGCGCGACGGGAGTGCTGACGGGTGTCTACAATATGAACAAAGGTTACGCGGATTTTAAGCAGATCACTGTATTGGCACAAAATGATGAGTATTCGATCGTCAGCTCAAACACGCAGTACGGACTTACGGTATATGACCGGATCGTTCTGGATGCGACGAGTGTGAGCAACAATGATTTCATCTATAATTGAGTGGGAGGAGACAATGGAAGAAATGACGATAAGGGAAAATATGAGGGCAGTGGAGGACAGGATCGCCGCAGCGTGTCAGGAGGCCGGACGAAAGCCGGAGGATGTGACACTGATCGCGGTCAGTAAGACGAAGCCTGTGGAGATGCTCAGGGAAGCCTATGAATGCGGGTGCCGCGATTTTGGTGAGAATAAGGTACAGGAACTTCTTGACAAATATGAGGTGATGCCGAGGGATATCAGATGGCATATGATCGGGCATCTGCAGAGGAACAAAGTCAAGTATATTGTGGATAAGGTGTATCTGATCCACAGTGTGGATTCCCTGCGGCTGGCAGAGGAGATCAGTAAGGAAGCAGGGAAGAAGAACGTGTGTGTGAATATTCTGGTGGAAGTCAATGTGGCGAACGAGGAGACCAAATTCGGGACGACATGCGAGGATGCAAAACAGCTCGTGCAGGATATTGCAAAATTGCCCAATATTTGCGTAAAAGGTTTGATGACGATAGCGCCTTTTGTAGAAAATGCTGAAAAAAACAGACCATTTTTTAGTAAATTAAAGAAAATATCGGTTGACATTATGGGTGAAAACATTGATAATATAACTATGGAAAATTTATCTATGGGTATGACAGGCGACTATGAGGTAGCTGTGTCAGAGGGAGCTACCTGTGTCAGAGTAGGGACCGGTATCTTCGGAGCAAGGCAGTATATGCTGTAGAGAAAGGAAAATGACTATGGGAGTAATGGACAAGTTTTTAGACGCACTGCATTTGAATAACGAGGAAGAGTACTATGATGACGACGACTTCTATGATGAGGGGGAGATCATAGACAATACAGTCAGAAAACCAATGAGAGTTGTCCGTGAGGAGGAAGACTTTGACGAACCGATAGAGAAACCGAGAAAACAGTCACAGAAAGTAACACCGATCAGGGCTGTCAAGCGCGCACCCGGAAATGGTATGGAGGTATGTGTGATCAGACCGAACAGCATCGAGGACGCAAGAGAGATCACGGAGACACTTCTCGCAAACCGCACTGTCGTGTTAAATCTGGAAGGGCTTGACGTTGCGATCGCGCAGCGGATCATTGATTTCGCATCGGGGTCTACATATGCAATCAACGGAAACCTTCAGAAGATTTCCAATTGCATATTTATCATCACACCGGCATCGGTAGATATATCGGGGGACTTTCAGGAGATTCTTTCAGGAACGTTTGATGTTCCTATCTCACGCGGTGTAATTTAAGATTTGATTTGGGATAACGAAGGATAGGCTTCCCGTCTGTTGTTAGATGGGGAGTTTTACTTTTTTGCACAGCCCCGTGCAGAGGAAATATGCCGCTATGCGGCGCACGAGGCGCGCAGCGGGCAGGGAAAGTTTTCCCTGCCCGAATGTACAGCCTCGTGTTTTCAGACACGGATCAGCAGGAGGGGATAAGAATGTCAATGAGATTGACGATCAATATGAACAGCAAACCGATCTATGATATTGTATATGAACAGGACTTCAAGAGTCTGGCAGGAGAGCTGGAGCAGTTTGGGATCGGTGAGAAGAAACTGTGCATTGTCACGGATTCGAGAGTAAAAGGCTTTTATGCGGACGAGGTGCGTGGCGCACTGGCGGATCACTGTAAGGAAATTTTTGTGTTTGATTTTCCGGATGGGGAGCAGAGTAAAAATTTGGACACGGTAAGGAATATTTACGAGTTTTTGATACAAAATAGGTTTGGAAGGAAAGATATGCTCATCGCTCTCGGCGGCGGCGTGGTGGGTGACACAACCGGTTTTGTGGCTGCCACATATCTGAGGGGGATTGATTTCATACAGATCCCGACATCGCTGCTGGCGCAGGTGGACAGCAGTATCGGCGGAAAGACGGGCGTGGATTTTGACCAGTACAAGAACATGGTAGGTGCATTCTATATGCCAAAGCTTGTCTATATGAATGTCGCCACGCTCAGGACGCTTGACGACAGACAGTACTATTCGGGTATGGGCGAGGTGCTGAAACATGGATTGATCAAGAGCGCCGCGTTCTACGAGTGGACGCTTGAGCATATGTATGAGATCCATGACAGAAATCTGGACACTCTGGAAGATATGGTGTACAAAAGCTGTACCTGCAAGAAGATCGTCGTGGAGAAGGATCCGACGGAAAAGGGAGAGCGCGCGATCCTGAATTTCGGGCATACGATCGGGCACGCCATCGAGAAGGCGAAACATTTCGAGCTGATGCACGGGGAGTGCGTGGCGCTTGGCTGTGTTGCCGCCGCATATATTTCGTGGAAGAGGGATCTGCTGTCCAAGGATGAGTACTATGAGATACGGGATATGTTCGTGCCCTTTAACCTCCCCATCTCCATAGAAGATATCAACCCAGAGGAAATCTATGAGCTGACTGGCTCCGACAAAAAGGTAGAAGGGGACAAACTCAAATTTATCCTTTTGAAGAAAGTAGGAAAGGCTATGATCGACACGACTGTCACAAAGGACGAGATGATAGCCGGAATCAACGAAATCTATTTTACGGACGAGGATTGGGATGAATAAAAAGAAAAAATTACAACTCGCAGTTGATATATTGTTGGCACTCTTGCTGATCATTGTGGATCAGACAACAAAGTACTTTGCCGTCACAGACCTGATGGATCAGAAACCAAAGGTGATCTGGGACGGTGTGTTTGAGCTGCATTATCTGGAAAACCGTGGGGCAGCGTTCGGGATGCTGCAGGATCAGAAGGTGTTCTTCGTGCTCATCGCGGTCATCATCCTTGCGGTTATCGTGTATGTCCTGATCAAAGTGCCCTACCAGAAGATGTACACCAAACTTCACATTACACTCGTCTTTATCGCGAGCGGAGCGGTCGGAAATCTGATCGACAGGCTCAGGTATGACTATGTTGTGGATTTTTTGTATTTCAGCCTGATCGATTTTCCGATTTTTAATGTGGCTGATATCTATGTGACCGTGTCATCAGTCTTTCTGGTGATCCTGCTGCTGTTTGTGTACAAAGAGACAGATCTGGAGTTTTTATCGTTTCGGACCAAGAAGTTCCGCGATATCAAATAGTTGGTGTGGATATGAATGAGGTTGTTTTTGACATCTCTCCTGAAATGGAGGAGGAGCGCATAGATAAGTGCATCAGCAGTTACATGGAGGATCTGTCACGAAGCTATATCCAGAAGGTGATCAAAGAAGGAAATGTGTTTGTGAACGATGCTACAGTCAGGGCAAACTACAGGGTGAAGGTCGATGACAGGGTGCGGTTTGTCATTCCGGATTCCGTCGAGCCGGATATTCCGGCGCAGGACATCCCGCTGGATGTCTTGTATGAGGACAGGGATCTATTGATCGTAAACAAGCCGAAAGGCATGGTAGTGCACCCGGCGCCCGGGCATTATGAGGGAACGCTGGTCAATGCCATCATGTATCACTGCAAGGGCGGGCTTTCCGGCATTAACGGGGTTATGCGCCCGGGGATCGTCCACCGGATCGACAAAGACACCACCGGATCCATCATTGTATGCAAAAATGACGAGGCGCACAATGCGGTCGCAAAGCTGCTCAAAACACACGACATTACCAGAAGATACAGGGCTGTTGTGCACGGGAATGTGAAGGATGCGCGAGGGACGGTGGATGCGCCGATCGGACGCCATCCTGTCGACCGCAAAAAAATGGCAATAAATGAGCAGAACGGGAAGCGCGCTGTGACACACTACAGCGTGCTGGAGCGCTTTGGCAAATATACATACATCGAGTGTGAGCTGGAGACCGGCAGGACACACCAGATCAGGGTACATATGGCGAGCATCGGACATCCTCTGCTGGGGGACGCTGTGTATTCCGGCAGAAAGCAGCCGTTCCATCTGGAAGGGCAGGTTCTGCATGCCATGACGATCGGTTTTGTCCACCCCGGGAGCGGAGAGTATGTCGAGTTCGAGGCTCCTCTGCCGGCGTATTTTGAAGCGTTATTGCAGAAACTCAGGACGAATACGTAGAATGTGGTTACAGTTCAGCCCAGGACTTCACAATACGATGCGAAGCCCGTGAGAAAGCATTGCGGTTGGGATGCATCAGGCCAAAAATTCATGCAAAATTTGTAATGTAATATGAACTGTGTTCGTTATGCAAATGGATTTTTACTTGCTGCATGAACGTTTTCGTACGGACTTAGCAGTAAATGCTGAGTCCTGTGTGAACGATAACTGAACTGTTACAGAATGTATGCTTAAAAATACAAAGTGATTGAAAAAATCGTCTACACGAGATATAATAATAGTATATATGACAGTCAGATTGGAGGGATACTATGAATACTATAATTACGATTGGGCGTCAGTTTGGTTCGGGAGGACATGAGATCGGAGAGAAGCTTGCAGAACATTACGGGATCCAGTGCTTTGACAAGGAGCTGCTCTCAAGGGCTGCGAAGGAGAGTGGTTTCTGTGAGGAAATGCTCAGGAATCACGATGAGCGGCCGACCAATTCCTTTCTTTACAATTTGGTTATGGATACATACACGTTTGGCTACAATTCATCCTCTTTTGTGGATATGCCGATCAGCCATAAAGTCTTTATGGCTCAGTTTGACACGATCAAGAAGATCGCGGAGGAGGAACCCTGCGTCATCGTTGGACGCTGTGCAGATTATGCGCTGCAGGAGTACAAAAACTGCCTGCATCTCTTTATCCATGCGAACGAGGATGCAAAGATCGAGCGCATCATGAGGAAATACGAGATTGATGCGGACAAAGCGCGTGAGATGATGATCAAGAAGGACAAACAGCGCCAGAGTTATTACAATTACTATTCTACCAAGAAATGGGGGCGCTCGGACAGCTATGATCTCTCGATCAACAGCAGCATTCTCGGCGTGGATGGGACAGTGAAACTCATCATTCAGTACATCGAAGATTTTGAGGCGAAGAATCTGCAGGCAAAATAAGGGCGAGTACAGCGTTGCATTAATATTGAAGTAAATAGTGCTTGATATTCGTGTCATCTGTGTGCATTCAAAGCGACGGCGTAGTGGATCTACGTCTAGAGCGTGTTGAAAATTCGATCTAACGCATTTTTCAACCACGATTTGATGTGAGGGGACTCTCGATCAGCCTGTGCGCAAAGTGGCTTCCGTCTGAGAATGCGTCCTCAGTCCGCACCAGGCAGATGGCGCGCATGCTGGCAAAAAGACTGTCCATGACAGGCAGACAGTATCGTCTGATGCTGACAACGTACAGGAAGTATATGGATGTTGTGGAAGTGAAGATGAGCAGCGGGCAATGGACTGATCAAGTATGAGACAGTCCCGTCAAGGGCTAATCTGGTATACAACACCGCCTTTTTGCGCAATGATGAGGAGCGGCGCAGGGCATTCCTGGGCGCTGTGAAAAAGGGAGAGAAGACGATACGCGGGAGTGCTCTACCCGCACGATATCGTGCATTCATACATTGATACAGAGAGGAAGCCGGGCTGGTGGTATCTGAATGCGCCTGACGATACCCTGGAGGAACTGTGGAAAGCGCTTCCGGACTATGTGCAGGGCAGTGTCAATACGCTCTGTGTTGCAGACGGTTCGGGCAGTATGTTTTCCAGGGTGGGGAATACGAAGGTGACTTGTCTCGATGTGGCAAACGCGCTCGCGATCTACTTTGCGGAGCGCTGCACGGGGCAGTTTCGAGATACGTATATCACGTTCAGCCAGACGCCGCAGTTTGTGGATCTGTCCAAGGGAAAGACGCTTCATGACAAGCTGGAGATCGCCATGAGCCACAACGAAGTGGCAAATACCAATATCGAGGCAGTGTTCAGCCTGATACTGCGCACTGCGTTAAGATATCATATGCCGCAGCGGGAGCTTCCGTCCAACCTGCTGATTTTGTCGGATATGGAGTTTGACACAGCGACAAGAAGCAGTGTCAACGGCAGGTGGGTGTCGCCTGACGAAAGACTGTTTGATACGTTTGCAAGGAAATATGCAGCGCACGGTTACCGTCTGCCGAGACTGATATTTTGGAATATCTGCAGCAGGACGAAAACGATCCCGCTCAGGGAAAATACGCTCGGTGTGGCTTTGGTAAGCGGTTTTTCACCTACGATCACAAAAATGGTCCTCAGCAATGAGATCGATCCATACAAAGCGCTCGTAGAGCAGCTCACAGTGCCGAGATATGACGCGGTGGAGAGCGCAGTGAAAGGCATTGATGCCCGGTTGGATCAGGATCAGATAAACGATGAAGGATAAAATCAGTTATGGCATGAACAAGACAAAAGAATCTGAAAAGAGGGGTAACGAATGCTGGATTACATATGTCCAAAATGCAAGAAAAAAGTATCAGTGGAGGAGGGGAATCGGCTGCCATCGGTATTTTGCAGAAACTGCATGCGGTCAAGGCAGCTGATAATGCTGAGGATGATACGACCGCACATTCCGAAATCAGATACCATAAAAGTCTGATCAGGTTGAAAAAACAATCACATTCATGTGGTTGTTTTTTAGCGTGTCTATTCATTGGGCAGTGGCGGACTGTTGATCAGACTGACTCTCTGATCCTTATAATACAGTCGCTGGTTATGCAGTTGACGTACGTTTTTATCACGTTGATGCGAGGGAACAGGAGAACGAGTTTGAAATTATTAAGAAAATTTTAAACATCATCATATAGTCAGTCATCGAAAAGTATGATAAAATCACACAGAAGGCAGTATTTTTGCAGACAGGCAATAACTGTAAGAATCATTTTTAAGATTCATGCAATAATAACTGGATAAGAACTGTTCAGCATCAACACATGGCAGTGCTTGATCAGGAAGTTCAGCATCAACGTTTGACAGGGACGATGAATAAATGTCCAACTGCGGATTACTTCGTGATCAAAAATCAAACGCGGCCTGGCATAGCCATAGATTAAGTTATGAACAGACCTTACTTCTGAACAGTTCCCAGGATACGAAAAGAAAAGGCGGGAAAAAGGATGAAAAGAAAACTGTATTATGTATTATTTGTTTTGTATGCCATTGTTGTGATCTTTGTTTTATATCTGAACGGTGTATTTACAGGAGAGTGGAATTCCTCTGTAAATCTGATGATCAATATCGGATTTCTGATCATGATCGGAATACTTTTTGCCATATCCTCCATCAGTTTTGGAAGACTGGGCAGGATGGTCAGCGATCTGGAAGAGGTCAGTCGGCACCTAAAAGAAGAGTATAAGAAGGCTGGCGAGAAAAATCTATGGGTGAATCATAAAAACGATGAGGAATTCTTTGAGGAAAAGATTTTGCAGGAGGCCTTTAATAAGTACCGCTTGCGGGTCAAAGGTGTAAAGGCGAGGCGGGGAGCCAGTTCCTCCTGCGATCTGGAAGAATATATCAATGAAGACCTTTTGGACAGGGCAGGTATGAATTTCTTTAATTCCGGGGTGCCGGGTACACTGACAGGCATAGGTATTTTGGGAACATTTCTCGGTCTGTCCCTGGGACTTGGTGCATTCAGCGGGGATGACATTTATACGATCTCTGACAATGTGGGTGCGCTGCTTTCCGGCATGAAAGTGGCTTTCCATACCTCGGTATACGGGATCTTCTTCTCGCTGGTGTTCAGTATGATCTATCGAAGCCTTATGTCGGATGCGTATCAGACGCTGGATGACTTTTTGAACGTATTTCGTCAGACCACACAGCCGTTTGCGGCAAAAGACGATGAAAATTCCGCAACGATGCTTGTCTATCAGGCTGGGATGGCTGGTACTTTAAGGCAGATCCTGGAAGTGCTGAAAGGCAATGCGGCGGAGCAGACAGCAGGGATGGGGCATATCGTAGACCGATTTACACAGCAGATGCAGGCGGCTCTGGATGCTGATTTTAAGAAACTCGGGAATGTCCTGAAAAGTGCCGGGGAATCACAGACTGCCAGCGCAGCCAATGTTGCGGAGATGGTGGATGCAGTCACAGCCCTGGTGGAGACAAACCGCAATGTGCAGGAGGCGCTCACTTGCGTGATGGAAAGACAGGAGATGTTTGCCAGACAGCTTGAGGAGCAGAAAAAATTGCTGGCGGACATGTGCAGTGACATGAGCGACGAGATCAGCAGCCAGTTATATACATTTGAGCAGATGAGGAATTTATATGAAAAATAAACGAAGAAACAGGGAAGCCTTTGCGGAGCACAGCTATTGGCAGTCTTATTCGGATATGATGGCGGCGCTTCTGCTGATATTTATCCTGCTGATCGCGATCACCCTTGCCATATACAGACAGAAAACGAACGATCTCGACAAGACAAGGCTGGAGCTCAGCGCCGCGCAGAGCGAGTTGGATGCGACAATAGCGGATCTGGCACACTCCAAGACAGAATTGGAGAAATCCAATGAAGAGCTTGCGTCGTCGTTAGCGGAATTACAGCAGGCATACGAACAGGCAGCTTTGACACAGGAGGAACTGAACAATGCGTATCTGGAGATCGAAAATGCCAGACAGGAACTGACGACGACGAAACAGGAACTGCAGGATATCGTCGGCATCCGCACGGATATCATCGGGGCACTGCAGTCGGCTTTCAGCAATTCTACGATGAAAGTGGATGCGCAGACAGGTTCCATCACGTTCTCTTCGGATGTGCTTTTCCGCTATAACAGCGCCTCTCTGACAGCGGAAAGCAGGGAGACCCTGCAACATATTATTCCGATGTATCTGGACGTACTGCTCCAGGATCAGTTCCGTGATCATATTGCAGAGATCATCATAGAGGGACATACGGACACGGACGGAAGCTATCAGAGCAATATGGAGTTATCTTACGAGCGTGCGAATGCAGTAGCAGATTTCTGCCTGAACAAAAACAACGGACTCAGCGAAGCAAAGATCGGGCAGCTGCAAAAGCTTCTCACTGTCAATGGAAAATCGTGGAGCGATCCGGTCTATCAAAAAGATGATCTGGGAAATCTTACGGAGAAAGTGGATATGCCAGCCTCCAGAAGAGTGGAAATCAAGTTTCGGCTGAAAGAAGATGAAATGATCAAGAAGATTGCAGGGGTATTGGATCAGGAATAAGATCCCTGGAGATGATAAAATCAATATATGATATTGTAAAGACGGCAGGCTTTTCGGTTTGCCGTTTTTTTTGTGCAGACTCGGTGGTGAGTAGGGGAGAGGGGGGATCTTTTCTACTCAATTACACGGATCCATGCAGGGAAAATATGTACTAAATGCTGACTTCTACGGATCCAGCAAGGATTTTTCTTGACTTCCTATCAATTGATTGTTACAATATCAATTGATAGGAATAGGTTTAGGAGGTGGCTCAGAATGGCAAATAATACGCTGATCGGCAGGATTCACATGGATTGTCCCATATGTAAAATGTTCCATGAAGTAGAAGAGCGGGAGAGAATGGCCAGCGTTATGATGAAAGGGGAAAAGGTTTTTTACGAGGAACACTTTTATGTTTGTACGAATCACTATAAAGAAAATGGGGAGACAACAGGTGGTGAATTCAAAAACCGTGAATTCAAAAACGGTGAATTCAAAAACGGTGAGTCAAAAAATAGTGAATTCAAAAATGGAGAATCAAAAAACGATGGATCTGATAACTGCGAATTTCAGACAGCGGACTTAATGAACGATAATCAGATGTCAGCAAGAAATGCTTACCGCAAGGCTCATAACCTGCTCACATCCGATGAGATCGTGGCTGTGCGTGAGAACTATGGGCTGACACAGGTTGAGGCTGCCAGGCTGCTCGGCTGGGGAGAGGCGACGATCGCACGGTATGAGAGCAAAGCGATACAGGATGAGGCGTATGATACAATGCTGCGCATCTTGAAAGAGGATCCACTCCGGGCAATAGCATTTTTGGATAAGAACAGTGATCGGTTTTCGGAAACAAAGAAGATGCAGATCCGGACAAAGATGGTAGAAAAGATGGACATGTATGGAAAAGAATTTTTGAGTCGTCAGGTTTTTGCGAGCGAATACATAAAATTTTCTGTTCCCTCTGATTTTAATGGCTATAAACTGCTTGACATTGATAAAATTGAAAGTGTAGTCTCATACTTTGCGGAGCGGATCGCGGATCTTTACAAAATGCGGCTCATGAATCTGCTCTGGTATGCAGATGCTGTATTCTTTAAGACTTACAGCAACTCTATGACGGGACTGGTCTACCGTCATGAACTTATGGGGGCACTGCCGGTTGGCCATGTGAGTCTGACAAATCTGAAAAATATAAATGTACATGTAGAAGAGGATTATGTGGCATCCAAATATCATTTTTATCCGAATACCACGCTGCAGACAACAGCGCTGTCTAAAAACGAAACGACTGTTTTGGATGCCATTATCGCCAGATTCAGAAATTATGATGATCCCCTTCTGGTTTCCTGTATCCAGGAAGAGGCGGCGTACACACAGACAACTCCAGGAGCCATTATCCCGTACAGCCTTGAGATCGGAAGAGCACACGTCTGAACTCCAGTCACACA
>CAJUES010000029.1:34767-43142 GCA_910585765.1 uncultured Lachnospiraceae bacterium
CATTATCCCGTACAGCCTTGCAAAAAAAATGCGTGTTTTCTGATTGTATTGCGCCTGCTCATTGTGATAAAAAAGCGTTCTTTTTGGTACTTTGGGTATCTGCATATTTTTAGGAGTTACTATAAACTACCTAATTGGTTTAGTAATTCGGCCTTTTAGTATAAATTTTGGAAATAGAAGTGACATCTTTTTATTCGCAAAAGCATACTTTAACGAATAGTTAGTGCCGTTAAAGCCGTACTCCTGCCTGAACATGAAAAACCTGCACATTCCTTAGTCTGTGCAGGTTTTTGATAAATCATCATTTTTATTGTGTACAGTTTATAAATCATCATTTTCAGTGCGTTCGGTTTATTTTTGTTCTTCCTCAGTATGTTTTCTTTCTTTGGCATTCGTTGTTGTCTGGAGCGTTTTTTGTCTTTCATGCCCTTTGACTGAGATCCGCGTGATATCGGCAAACGGTTTTTTGGCATTTTCCGGAAATTCAACGTATTTGCTGGAATCCGTGTCGATATACAGCAATCTCAGATATTTCTTCGTATCTGGCGACAATTTTCTGGCAGACAGCCTTGTCTCGATCAGAGATTTCATGAACGCAAACAATATGGCAAATATCGGAACACCGATGATCATTCCCATGATTCCCCAGATACCACCAAACAATGTGATCGAAAAGATTACCCAGAAACTGGACAATCCGGTTGAACTTCCTAGTATCTTGGGTCCTATGATATTGCCGTCCACCTGCTGCAGTACGATGACAAAGATGACAAAATAAAGTGCCTGCAGCGGATTGATAAACAGGATCAATAACGTTGATGGAATCGCACCCAAAAACGGTCCGAAAAAGGGGATGATATTCGTAACTCCGATAATGACGCTGATCAACACGCAAAATGGCGTTCCGAGAATACTCGTCACCGCAAAGCAGATCACGCCGATAATGATAGAGTCCAGTATCTTTCCGACAAAGAATCCGCCGAAAGTTTTGTGCGCAAAGCGTACATTGCTGATGAAACGGTTTGCGCGGTTAACGGAGCAAAAGGCATACACGATCTTTTTTGCCTGCGCAGCAAATAATTCTTTGCTCGCCAATAAATAGATTGAAATGACAAACCCGATCACCAGATTCCAGATTTCCCTAAATATGGAGTACACGCTCATCGAGACGGAGGTAATCACATTGATGATGCCGCTAAATTGCGATAACATCTCCATGACATTGTTGATACTGTTGAGCTGAGGCAGCACTTCGGTGTTGATCACAGTTGTGAAATCCATGGACGATTCATTCAAAAAATCCATAAAACTTTTCTGGAACTCGGGATTGTCGTTCAACAGCTTTGATATCCACAGCCCGAACGTATTGATATAGCTGGGGAATTGTTCCAAAATAGTCTTGATGCTATTGGCAATCTGGGGTATGACGATTGAGAAAAAGGAATACAGGGACCACAGAACCAACACATCGGTAATTATAATAGAAAGAAAGCGTTTCGGGTTTTTTTTGTCCTCTTTTTTGATCAGCACAAAAAAGGGCGTTGTGATAAGGCGTTCTGTTGCATTTACGAGCGGAGTCAGCAGGTACGCGAGAATGAAGCCGTCTATGATCGGCATCAGTATGGCGAACAGATTCCTGATGGACAAGGAAAAGCTATCGATGTGAAATATCACATAATAGCTTACAAATCCACCGAGAACCACAAAAAATGCTGTGAGACCCCATTTTATATATTCTCTGTTATTCTTCATTCTTCGACTTATCTCCTATCTTATCCAAATTTTTATTGGAATTTTTTTGTAAAATGTTATAAAATGATTATAGCACAATATTGGGGATATTTATACTAAAGTTTTATTAATTAATTGTAAGAGGAGCTGCGTTCAAATGGAGAAAGTAAATAAATCAACATACCACGACGAAGTAAACAAAAAAAATATAGTTCATCTAAGAGAATTGTTGGACACGCTCCCACCCTTTTGCGGTCAATATTTTCGAGGGATGCAGGAATACATATCAAGCAGGACCAGAGTCGCTTATGCGTACGATATCCGGGTGTTTTTTGAGTATCTGCATGACAACAATTCTGTTTTTAAGAAAACGCCGATCAAGGAATACCGACTTGAAATCCTTGATCTGATCACGAGGATGGATATCGAGGAGTATCTGGAGCACTGTACCTACTATACCAAAGATGGCAAGGAATATATGAATGATGAGAGGGGCAAGGCAAGAAAACTTGCTTCACTGAGAAGTTTTTACAACTACTTTTTCAGAAATGAAATGATCGAGAAGAATCCTGCCGCCCTCGTCCAGATGCCCAAGCTGCATGACAAGGAGATCATCCGGCTGGATCCGGATGAGGTCGCCATACTGCTCGATACAGTCGAGTCAGGGGAAAAGCTTACAAAGAAGCAGCTGCAATATCACGAAAAAAATAAACTGAGGGATATCGCGCTGCTCACACTGATGCTTGGAACAGGACTTCGTGTGTCCGAGTGTGTCGGGATCGATATCCAGGATGTCGACTTCAAGAACAATGGCGTAAAAATACGGCGCAAAGGCGGCTATGAGGCTATCGTGTACTTTGGCGAGGAAGTTGAGCTTGCGCTGCTCGACTATCTCGAGCAGCGCTCTAACACAACACCTGTTCAGGGACATGAGGATGCCTTGTTTCTGTCCATGCAGAATAAGCGGATCACCGTGCGCGCCGTGGAGAATTTGGTGAAAAAATATGCCTCTGTGGTCACATCACTGAAAAAGATCACACCCCACAAACTGCGAAGTACATATGGCACGACGCTATATCGGGAGACCGGGGACATATACCTTGTGGCGGACGTGTTGGGGCACAAGGACGTAAATACCACCAGAAAACATTATGCTGCCCTTGAGGAGGACAGGCGCCGCCAGGCAGCGAAGGCAGTTGTTTTGAGGGAAAAACGCTGACTGTCGGACCTTCAACGCCCACCCACAAATTCGGGCGCATAATATGGGACGATGACAAAGTTTCCGGTAACAATGTCATCAGAAGAGAGCGTATTCAGCTTCTTTACTTCTGTGACGTATTCATGGAGATCTTTATAATGTCCGGAATCAAAGTTGTCGCTGGCGATCGACCATAGTGTGTCGCCCTTTGTGATTTCGACACTCTTATAATATTTATAGGACGGCTGATGTTCCAGATCGTTTGCCTCTGTCGAAAAAGAGGCAAACAAAAGGGGTATTGTGATAAGGATGAATAAGGATAAGATCAAAGTGATCGTGTGATACCTTACTTGTCTTTTGCGCTTTTGCCTGTTGCGCAGTGCTTTTGCTGTATAATCTGTGTTATCCATAAAATATCTCTCCTTTGCAGAAAATAGAACGAACAAAAATTCCAAACAATTATTCCGAACAGCTGTTTAAACAGATTATACAGAACAAAGATTTGCTTGTCAATACTTTTTCGAAAAATTTCCAAACAATTTTTCGGAATATACGTTTGCGTTTTTCGAGGAAGTATGTTATAATAACAAAAAAGGAGGCATTACATATGGCATATGGAAAAATAACAGTAAAACAAAAAGAAATTTTGGAGTTTATCAAAGCGGAGATTCTCAGAAAAGGTTATCCGCCTTCAGTCCGGGAGATCTGCGAGGCAGTAAATCTGAAGTCCACTTCTTCCGTCCACTCCCATCTCGAGACGCTTGAGAAGAACGGATATATAAGAAGGGATCCGACTAAGCCCCGCGCGATTGAGATCATGGATGACAGTTTTCAGATGGTCAGACATGAGATGACAAGTGTTCCGATCGTGGGGACTGTTGCGGCAGGTTTGCCGATCCTTGCGGAGCAGAATATTGAGGGGTACTTCCCGATCCCTGCCGAGATGGTGCCGGCTGGCGAGTCTTTTGTGCTGAAAGTGAAAGGGGACAGTATGATCAATGCCGGTATTTTTAACGGGGATCAGATCTTTATCCACGCCTGCAATACCGCTGAGAACGGCGATACGGTTGTCGCCCTGGTCGATGATTCTGCTACTGTCAAGACATATTACAAGGAAGATGGGCATTACAGACTGCAGCCGGAGAATGACACAATGGATCCCATTATTTTAGACGATGTAGAAATTTTAGGAAAAGTGTACGGCGTATTTCGTCTTTATCACTAAATTATGATCTGTCCGATCACAATTTGTAACAAAAAATTCATATCTGTTCCAGAAAAAATGAAAAAGCGGTCAAAACTTTCACTTTTGATCGCTTTTTATGCGTGCGCAGCCCCGTGCGGAGGAACTAAGCCGCACGGCGGCGCATGGTGAGTAGTGGAGAAATCGTTCCACTGCTCGATTTCTTAGCAGTTTTGTATCGACGCGATGTCGATGACTTTTCCGTCGCGCCATATGCGCTCCAGATCGTAGAATCCACGGCTCTCCCTGTCAAATATGTGTACAAGAATGTCGTTGTAATCCATCAGGATCCAGTTTGCAGTGTTATACCCTTCCACACTTCTGGGATGGATTCCATTTTGGGCAAGCTTCTCTTCTACGTGATCTGCCAATGCCTGGATCTGGCTCGTGTTCGCGCCGTTTGTGATCACAAAATGATCTGCGATCGTTGACACCTCACTGATATCAATGAGCGAAATGTTTTCCGCTTTCTTGTCTTCGAGGGCATCGATCACTGTCTTTAAAGTAATGTTCATGGTGTTCAAGCGAAATTTCCTCCTTTATATGCAGGTTTATATGCAGGCCGCAAATAGCTGTCATAGGTTGTCTGTGTCATCTGATCGATAGGATTTCCTTTTGTTTCAAGGAATTTGAGGGTATTAGCCAGGATCTTCTGCATCGCCTTGTCTATATCGATAAATGCGAGCTGGCGGATTTCGTCGAGTTCCGGGATCGGATTGCGGGATGGTTCTATATAATCCGCAATAAAGATTATCTTTTCGAGCAGCGACATGTCAGGGCGCCCTGTGGTATGCCAGGTGATCGCCTGGAGAATGTCCTCATCCTGGATGCCAAATTTTGTCCTTGCAATGTGTGCTCCCACCTTTCCGTGCAAAAGATATGGATGACCTGCCTCAAAGTTGCTGTATGGAATGTGGTTCTTATCACATAGATGCAGTTTTTTGTCATTGTCCATGCATTTTGCACAGTCGTGAAGAAGCCCTGCGGTTTCAGCCCGCTTCATAAAACTGGAGTTGCCGGGATCGGGGTTATACCGCATTGCCAGCGCGATCGCTGTGTATGCAACGCCAAGAGTATGGTGATAACGGTCCTTTGTCAAATGTTTCTTTAAGTATTTTTTAATCTTCTTCATAATATAAATGCTCCTGTTCTATATAGTGCGCAACCTCCGATGGAACCAGCTTAGAGATGGGCAGGCTGCTTTTAACTTTTGCTCTTATATCTGTAGATGATATATCTGATTTGGGCATGTTGAGATAAACGATATCTGCACCGGATGCCTTCAAAAGATTTCCCTTTTTCTGGATCGCATCAAAATCATAGTCATCTCTCACCGCACAGACCAATACTGCCAACTGATAGATCTGTTCTGGGTTTCTCCATTGTTCGATCTGGAACAGGATGTCCGCCCCGATAATAAAGTAATACTGCACATCAGGATTTGATGTTGTCAGGGATTTCAAGGTTTCACAGGTGTATGTGTTTCCTGATTTCTGTGCCTCGACCAGGGACAGCTCAAAATTGGGATATCGCGCTATCGCCAATGCCACCATGTCAACCCTCTTCTGTGTTTCCAGAACATTTCTTTTCATGTAGGAATTGCCGCTTGGCATGAACAGAATCTGATCCAGTGAGACCTGATCCTGTGCCGCCATAGCCAGCTGCAGATGACCATTGTGAATGGGATTGAATGTACCTCC
Source organism: uncultured Lachnospiraceae bacterium (assembly GCA_910585765.1). GTDB lineage: Bacteria > Bacillota > Clostridia > Lachnospirales > Lachnospiraceae > COE1. Next base: position 40,640 of record CAJUES010000029.1, read on the forward strand.
CATAATGCCGATCTTCTTTCCGCTCCTCATGGAATACCTCCGCTGTTTACTTTGGCAGAACTATTTTGGGGTTCTCCTTGAATGGTTTATACAGTACGATCTTCTTTCCGATCACCTGGACCACTTGTGCATGTGTGCGCTCGGCGACAACATTTGCGATCTCCTTGGGATCGTCGATACAGTTTTTCAGCACTGCTATCTTGACCAGCTCATGGGTATTAAAAACTTCTGAAATTGCCTGAACATTCTCAGGAGTGACGGATGATTTTCCTATTTGAAATACTGGCTCTATGTTCATCGCCAATCCTTTCAGGTAAGATCTTTGTTTGCTTGTCATAGTGTATATCTTCCCTTTCTTTTACTCTTTATAATAATTAAACGCCAACCCGTACATACGCACGGTATCGCCTTCCTGGACCCCGTGTGCCTCCAGCGCATCGAGTATTTCATTCTTTTTCAGAAATTCCTGGAAAAACTTAAAGCCGCGCTCCGATTCAAGATTGGTATATCCGAGCATTTTCTCGATGCGTGGTCCTTCAACAACATATTCATTCTTCTTCTCGTCATATTCGACTGTGTACGGCTCATTTCCCGCGACGAGATCTGTATCGGGATCATATTCCGGTTCGAATACCGTGGGCGGCTCGTTGATCTGGGAGAGCAGATCTTTCACGTAATACAGCAGGTCTTTCAGCCCCTGGCCTGATACGGCTGAGATTGGAAACACCCGGATCCCTTTCGGCTCAAACTCTTCTCTGATCCTGGCGACAGGATCTTCGTCACTCCCCGCATAGACCGCATCGATCTTGTTTGCAGCGATCACTTGCGGTCTATGCGCGATATCCGCATTGTACGCCTCAAGCTCTCTGTTGATCGCATAAATATCCTCGATGGGATCACGCCCTTCTGTGGAGGCGGCGTCAACCAAATGGATCAGCACTTTCGTGCGCTCGATGTGGCGCAGGAACTCATGTCCGAGTCCCACTCCTTCAGAGGCACCCTCGATCAGTCCGGGGATATCCGCGATCACGAACCCGTCTCCGCCGTCGAGATCCACAACACCGAGATTGGGATTCAAGGTCGTGAAATGATAATTGGCGATCTTGGGTTTTGCGTTCGTGACGCGCGACAGGAGTGTGGATTTCCCGACATTGGGAAACCCGACAAGACCGACATCCGCGATCACCTTCAGTTCAAGGAAAAGGTCGAGTTCCTTTGAGGGCTGCCCCGGCTGGGCATACTTTGGCGCCTGCATCGTGGATGTGGCATAGTGCTGGTTGCCGTTGCCCCCTTTTCCGCCGCTCAAAAGGATCTGTCTGCGATTATCACCGGACATATCAGCGATGATCCTGCCGGATTCGAAATCCTTTATAACTGTTCCCTCAGGAACTTTGACGATGATATCCTCGCCGTTTTTACCGCGGCAGTTCCGCTTTCCGCCCTGTTCTCCGTCCTGGGCGCAGTACTTTCTGATGTGGCGCAGATCAGTCAGGGTGTTGAGCCCTTCATCTACCTCAAATATCACACTCCCACCGTTGCCGCCATCTCCGCCGTCAGGTCCGCCGTTTGGCACGTACTTTTCGCGTCGGAAGGATACATGCCCGTCACCGCCCTTGCCGCTTCTGATATATATTTTGGCTCTATCTGCAAACATTACACTCAAAACCTTTCTATAAAGACTGTTATATGGAAAAGGCTTCAGGTGAAACCTGAAGCCTTAGTAGATTCGTAATATGGTCCTATTTCTCTTCTACAGGATAAACGGAAGCCTGCTTTTTGTCTCTTCCTTTTCTCTCGAATCTGAGTACACCGTCAACTAATGCAAACAATGTATCGTCTCCGCCGATTCCAACATTTACGCCCGGATGAATCTTTGTCCCGCGCTGTCTATATAAAATGTTGCCTGCCTTTACGAACTGACCATCTGCTCTCTTCGCACCTAATCTCTTAGACTCGGAATCTCTACCGTTTTTTGTAGAACCTACTCCCTTTTTATGAGCAAAAAACTGAAGATTTAACTTCATCATGGTATTACACCTCCTTGATTATGAGTTCGAAATAGTGCCCCTTCTTCGATCTTCTAGCAGAAAAAGAGGATTTCTTTCCACCGTAATTTTGTTCGATCTCTTTTAAACCCATCACCATAGAGTCCATCAAAAGTTTTGTCTTATCGTTGATCTCATCAGGAAAATGACACTCGATACAGCCTTCCTCGTTGCTCTCGGTAATCATCTTTTCTCCTGCCAGTTCCTCTATGGAATTCAGCGTATTGATTACCAGGATCGAAATCGCGGCACATACGATATCACTCCCTGCCGGACCAAAGCCCGCATGACCCATGCAGGTAAACCCTTTGTAACTGTTTTTGGATTTAAAAATAACAATCGTAGTCATATCATATAAACGAACAACATCTATTAAGCGTTGATTTTATCAATCTTAACCCGAGTGTATGCTTGTCTATGACCGTTTTTCTTGTGATAGCCTGTCTTTCTCTTGTACT